>JAPOUP010000294.1 GCA_026708635.1 Rhodobacter sp. | reverse complement strand
TAAGGAAATTGCCTGCCTTATTGCGTCTGGCCTCAAACGACCAATTCCTGCCTCATCAAGCCCCCTCCCGATACGTATTCCTCGGCCTTCCGCACCGCGGCCGTGACCCGCTCGGCCACCGGTGTGTAGGCGGCTTCCGCCGATAGCGCGGAAGACACCCAAGCGGGTGCGACCGTCTTGACCCCGCTATTCACGCTGTCCATCACGGTTACGGCCGAGTGGCGAAGTAGCGCCGCTTTGGGTAGCCTCACTGTATGGGGTTTGACGTTTGGAAGACGTTCGACCAACCGGATCATGTCCTGTCCGAGACAGCCGAACAGCCCCGCACTGGCGGGCTGGACGTCGTCCGGGAGTTCGATCATCGCTTCCGCGCAGAGGGTTCGCAGTGTTTCCAGTGGTTTGCTTTCACGGCTTTCGGCGGCGTCGCGATCGAATCCTGCCGATGGTTAAGGCGTGAGGCGGTTCCGCTGCGGTCCCAGGAAAGGTCAGGTTTCATCCCGATGGTTGAATAACGGCCGCGGGTTTCTTCACCGGTGACCGGCTCCAGAATAAAGCTGTCCGACCCACCACCGCGCGCCCGGACATAACCGAGGCCGGTGTGTCGAGATCCGCGACCGGCCGCGATGGATGACCTAATTCCGGCCAGCGTTGAAGGCAGAGGTGAATTAGCTGGACGACGGGGTAAGCCGAATGCCCTACTGGAACTGTGCATGGACCGCGTTGATCGCGGACTGATCGAGTGAAACACCTGCCCTCGCCTCAATCCAGCGGGAATATGCCAGTAGAATCTCCGTGCTCAATCCCTGTCTGGCGGACAGCTGGATGAACTCGCGCTGTCTCGCGCCCGCGGGATCCGTCGGGTCGGGAGGCGAGATCTCGTCCAGCCGGACAATATAGGCATTGGCCTCGCCCTCATGGGCGGCTATCTCTCCCTTTGACATTCCGAAAACCATGTCACGCAGGCCGATGGGAGCGCCCGGAACGTATCCGTCGCGCGTTATGTCTACCTCACGGCGCATTTGGAGCCCAATCTCAGCCGGTTCCGCGCCGGCCCTCAAGCTCTCGGCAAGCGTCTGCGCCTGAGCGGCGAGCGCCGTCGCGGTCGCCTGTGCGCGCCACTCGCTCTCGACAGCGGCCCTGACGTCCTCGAACTCCGGAAGGCGCGGGTCGAGGATCGAATCGATTCTCATCGCGAAAACACCGCCGTCTTCCAGTACGGTGATCTCGGGAAAATCTCCTTCCGACGCGCCGGCGGCGGCTTCACGAAACTCGGGATAGGCGGAAATCCCATCGCCTGAGCCGACGGTCCATTCAATTTCCCCGAGCACAAGCTCGGTCTCACGGGAAAGTTCCTCAAGCGTGGCTCCACCCGCCAGCAGGTCATCGAAATCCTCCATGCTGTCGGCGATGGTGCGTCGGGCGCGGTCGAGCGCGAATTCATCGAGCAGTTCAGGCCTGGCTTCATCGAACGGCGTGTTTCGCGCGTTCAGGATTCCGTTCACGCGGAACAGCGCGGCACCGAATTCCGAATCCGCGGGTCCAACGACGCCCGGGCCGTCGGATGCGAACACCGCAGCACCAGCGGCACCCAGGTCGGCCTCGCTAACGTCGCCGAGGTCAATGTCGCTGAGCTCAAGATTCCTTTCCTCGACCAATTCCTCGAATGTAACGTCGCCCGCGTCCAGGCGCGATTTCGCCTCGCCGGCCTCGCTTCCCAGAACCAACCGCTCGACAAGTCGGCGTTCTGGAATGACATACTCGTCGATGTTTTCCTGATAGAGTGACCTGAGAGCGTCTTCGTCAATCTCAATCGTATCGATCAGCATTTCGGGAGTCAGCGAGACGAAGGTGATCCTGCGCGTCTCAAGCAGCATGAATTCATCAGGATTTTGCTCGAAATGGTTTCGAAGGTCGATGTCGGAGGGGTCGGGGATCGGGGTTTCGAGCGAGGCCGCGCCAAGGGACGCGAAGGAGAAACCGCGGCGCTCGCCGAAGTAGGCGGACAGCGTGTCCACGTAGATTTCGGGAACGTAAACGCCTCCACCCACAGCGTCCTCAACGATGGTGCGGGCGATTTCCGACCGGAGGTTCTCCTCGAATTGTCTCTCGTCCAGCCCGGCGCGGTCCAGTGCGTAACCGTATGTTTCCCTGTCGAAGTTTCCGTCCAGCCCCTGGAAGGCCGAAATCCGCAGGATTTCCCTTCCTATGGTGTCGTCGCCCGCCGACAGTCCAAGTCTTGCGGCCTCATTCTCCAGCGCAACGGTCGCGGTCAGCTGCCCCAGTATGGCCCGGTCAATTCCCAGCTCCAGCGCGTCGGCGACCGATACGTTTTCACCCGTCCGCGCCGACAGTGCCTGAATTTGGTCCTGGAGCGCGCGCGCGTAACGCTGTAGGTTTATGTCACGGTCGCCGACGGTTCCGATCGAGTCCACGTTTCCGCTGAAATTGGTGGTTCCAAAACCGGCGAGACCGACGATCAACAGAACCAGGATGGTCCAGACCGCGGCTCTGGACCCCTTGCTTTTAGCGGCACTCGCCATTTTTCGATTTTCTCCTGCCGATGCGTATCCGTGGTGTCTATGCAGAATCCTGGATCTAGGCAAGGCCCGCGGAAAGCTTACGGATCGGGTCCGGCGTGCGGCTCAACGGAGTTCGCCGTGACCGCCCTATCGCCGTATCCGTCCATTGGCAGTGACGGAAGCTTACCGAATTCGCGGGGCCTACAGTGCCGTCGCTAGCGGCCGCGAAACGGCTCGACATACTGGAGCGCCATGTCCCAGGGAAAGAAAATCCACGTGTCCTGGCTAACTCCCGTGATGAACGTATCCGTCACGCGCTCGCCCAAAGGTTTCGCGTAGACCGTCGCAATGTGCGCCTCCGGCATTTCCCCGCGCACCGCCTCGATCGTCTTTCCGGTATCCACCAAGTCGTCGATGACCAGCACGCCGGCACCCGAACCGATTACGTCGGAGTTCGGCTTCTTGATGATTTCCGGAGCGGATTGCATCTGGTTGTCATAGGATCGGATGCTGATCGTGTCCACGATCCGGATGTCCAGTTCGCGCGCGACGATCATTGCCGGGACCATGCCGCCGCGGGTAACGGCGACGATAGCCCTCCAGGCACCGCCGTCAGGACCTCGTCCGTCGAGGCGCCAGGCCAATGCGCGGGCATCACGGTGAAGCTGGTCCCAGCTGACATGGAAACCCTTTTCGTGGGGTAGGCGGTCATTCATCTTTGTCAGGCCTTGGCAATGTCCGGAGCGTCGACCGCCTTCATTCCAACAACATGGTATCCGGCATCGACGTGATGCGTCTCGCCGGTCACGCCGGAACTCAAGTCGGAAAGCAGGTAAAGCGCCGAGGCACCTACGTCTCCGATGTTTACGTTGCGGCGCAGCGGTGAATTGTATTCGTTCCACTTCATTATGTAGCGAAAGTCGCCGATGCCGCTGGCGGCGAGTGTCTTGATCGGTCCCGCGCTGATCGCGTTGACCCGGATGTTGTCCTTCCCGAGATCCTCAGCGAGGTATCTTACGCTTGCCTCCAGCGCCGCCTTCGCCACGCCCATTACATTGTAATGGGGCATGACTCGTTCGGCCCCATAGTATGTCAGGGTCAGCATCGATCCCCCGTCCGGCATCATTCGGGCGGCGTTCCGAGCGACCGCCGTGAAACTGTAGACCGAGATGTCCATCGTGGTCCGGAAGTTATCCCGGCTTGTTTCCACGTAACGGCCGCGAAGCTCGCTCTTGTCCGAGAAACCAATGGCATGAACCATGAAGTCGATGGAACTCCATTGGCTCGCCAGGGTCTCGAAGAGGGTGCCGACACTATGGTCGTCGGCCACATCGCATTCCACAATGAGGTCAGAGCCGAGCCGCTCGGCGAGCGGGGCGACTCTCTTTCTCAGCGCCTCACTTTGATAGGAAAACGCAAGTCGGGCGCCGGCGCCCGCCAGGGCGCGGGCGATTCCCCAGGCAATTGACCTGTCGTTGGCAAGGCCCATGACCAGACCCCGCTTGCCTGACATCAGATCCGTCGCCATCGGTTTTCCCCTCGACATTCCGCATGTCGATTAGGACATTCGAGGTGATGCTTCAAGGTCGGGACCATAAATCGGGCGTGATTCCCGCGAGGCGAGTTTCCGGTCCACGCCGTTCCGGGGGTCATGGGCTGGGGCCATGGGCCGCGTCGTCCGCGCGCGGGACGCCCGCAGGCATGGCGTCGGGGCGGGGTGGGGCCGGAAATGACCGGCCATCCGTAACCTTGACCGCCGGCGCCCCGACATCCCCGCCGGCCATGGCCGTGTATGGACGGAGCCGACGGGGCAGGGAGGGTATGGAGAACGCGAGGTGCCCACTCCGTTCCCGTCCCGGCCCCAGCTTCGGCCACGCCCGTCCCGCGTCCGCGCGTTTGCGGGATCGGACGCTCTACCGCGAGGACCTGATGAACCTTCGGGAGTCCCTGACCGGTTTCCACGGCTTGTGCCGGATGCCGATCGGGTCTAGGTTCCCCGAACTTGGATTGGCGGCGTTCCGGTATGGAAGACAGAAGCGGCATATTCGCGGGAGATGATCCGTTCGCGCTGGCGTCCGCATGGATGGATGAGGCCCGGATCTCCGAACCGGCGGACCCCGACGCGGTTGCGCTGGCAAGCGTTGACTCCACCGGTATGCCCAACGTGCGGATGGTTCTTCTCCGCGGACTGGAATCGGACGCGTTCGTTTTCTACACGAATTACGAAAGCGCAAAGGGACGTGAGATCATCGCTTCGGGCAAGGCGGCGTTCGTTCTTCATTGGAAGTCGCTTATGCGGCAGATCCGCGTCCGGGGCGTTGCCGAACGGGAACGGGGAGTTCTGGCGGACTCGTATTATGAATCGCGCCCGCTGGGCAGCCGTATCGGCGCTTGGGCGTCGGCGCAGTCGCAGCCGCTGAAATCCAAGGCCGCGCTCGCCGCGGCGGTCGCGAGGGAAGGGGTGCGCCATGGAGCCGATCCGAAACGCCCGCCGTTTTGGGGTGGGTTTCGGATCCGTCCGCTTGAGATCGAGTTCTGGGCGAACGGGAAGTACCGCCTGCATGACCGCTTTCGCTGGTCGAGGGCGGGAATTGACGAAGAATGGACCGTCAGACGTCTTAGCCCATGACGCCGGGAAAATCTACGACCGTCCCGCTGCGGATCGACCTTTTGTGGCATGGCGGGTTAGCGGAAAGCCACGGAAGCGGTGCTTGGAGGAAAGGCTTGATGGAGTCCGACGGGACGGAAGAGACGGTGACCGGCCATGTCAAGTGGTTCGACCCGACCAAGGGTTTTGGTTTCGTGGTGCCGGAATCCGGTGGGCCGGATATCCTGCTGCATGCCAACGTCCTCAGAGGCTTTGGTCAGAGTTCGGTGGCCGAGGGCAGTCGTATCGAGCAAATCGTGCAGGCGACTCCGCGCGGACTGCAGGCGGTTGAGATTCTCGCGATCGATCTGCCCGAGCGCTGCGGTTCGACATTGGCGGGGTTTGGCCCGGACACCCCGGATGCCTCGCTGCCTCATGCACAGTTCGAACCTGCCAGGGTGAAATGGTTCGACAGTGTCAAGGGTTTCGGTTTCGCCAATGTGTTCGGCCGTTCCGAAGACGTGTTCGTTCATGTCGAGGTGCTTCGGAGGTCCGGGATGGCTGATCTGACACCGGGTGAGGCGGTGGCCCTAAAGGTGGTGCAGGGCTCCCGTGGCAGTATGGCGGCACAGGTCGCCGCCTGGGATTCGGCACTGAAAGCTGGATCGTGAGAGTATGCGCGGCCCTTGTGGTGGCGTGGATCTCCGTGATCTGGGTTTCTCCGGCGGAGGCGGAATGCCGGAAGGCAAGGGTTGATCTTCGCGGTGACTGGGGCGCGGCGAGGTTCGCGGTGGAACTGGCGGACACGCCGGAGGAGCGTTCGCGGGGTCTGATGCACCGCGGATCACTTCCCGGTAGTGCCGGAATGCTTTTCGTATTCGAGTCCCCGCAAAATGCGGTTTTCTGGATGGAAAACACCTTCATTCCGCTCGATATCCTGTTCCTGTCAGCCGAAGGGGTGGTGCTGCGGATCCATGAGAACGCGGCGCCGCTTGACAGGACGCCGATATCCGGGGGCCAGGATGTCATGTATGTATTGGAGATCAACGGTGGTCTCTCGCGGCGAATCGGGATCTCTGTCGGCACCGAGCTTCGACACCCCGCGATCGATCAGGATATCGCCGCATGGCCCTGCGCGGTCGGCTGAGGGGCTTTCCAAACGCTGGTTCGTGGGTTATGGGAGCCGTTGTCGGGGCGTGGCGCAGTCTGGTAGCGCACCTGTTTTGGGTACAGGGGGTCGTGAGTTCGAATCTCGCCGCCCCGACCATTCCCGTGGCCAGTCGAGCGCGCCCCTTTCCCCTGCCGGTGAGGATTGCGCCGTTTCCGTTTTACGGATCATGGCCCGGCATGGGATCCTGAGGTCAGCCGGCAAGAAATCCGCATCGGTCGAACCTTCCTCAAGCGCGTTTCCCATACCGGTGTTTCTTGCCCGGCCTCACGGCTTGGTCTCCACCGCGGGCGAAGCCGCCGAATCACCCGACCCGCCGAATGGCCCGGCACCTAACCCCGTGCGCGAGGTTCCTCGGACCGTCCGCCCCGCGGGTAATGGTTGCGGGAAAAACGGTCGCCATTTAAGTCCGGACGCAATTTGCCGCCGTAAGCCGCTATCGCCGAAACAAAATTCGATGTGGATGGTCGGCGCACGGAAGGGCAGGGTCGTTCCGGTTCCCGAATTTTTTCCGCCACTGTGCTGTTTTCTGTTGACGTGTCCAATGTCACTACGTCAGATTGTATGCTTCTAATACAGTGGCCACCAGATATAGCCGCTGCGTAGGTTGGCAAAGGGAAGGCGGCCGGTATATTGGCGCCCCGGCGAGTATCGGTTTTGATGTGTTCGGGTTGCGTTCGGTCAGTCGGAGTCGAGTCGGATTTCGGCTGGTCCAGGGGCTGAAATGGGGACGGAAAGTGAATGAGACATACAGGGCAGGGCGAAGATGAAAATCAAACGTAGGTTTACCAAAGCGGGCAGGAGCGCCTACGCGGGCATCAAGTTCACCACGAGAACATCCGAGATCCGCAATCCTGACGGTACGGTGGTGTTCAGCAACGACAGCGTCGAAGTGCCTGAAGGCTGGAGCCAGGTGGCGTCTGACATCATCGCCCAAAAATATTTCCGGAAGGCTGGCATACCCGCCCGACTCAAGCGGGTCGAGGAGAAAGGGGTGCCCGAGTTCCTGTGGCGGTCCGAGGCGTCCGAGGATCATGGGGAAGGCGGGCCGACCGTTGGTGAGACCAGCGCCAGGCAGGTGTTCGATAGACTGGCGGGCACATGGGCCTATTGGGGTTGGAAGGGTGGCTATTTCTCGTCCCAGAAGGACGCGCGGGCGTATTTCGACGAGATGCGGCGCATGCTGGCGACCCAGCGCGCGGCGCCGAACTCACCGCAATGGTTCAACACGGGTCTTCATTGGGCTTACGGAATCGACGGGCCCAGCCAGGGCCATCACTATGTCGATTACCGAACCGGCCGGCTGACCAGATCCGGGTCGGCTTACGAGCATCCCCAACCGCACGCCTGCTTCATCCAGTCCTGCGCCGACGACCTGGTCAACGACGGCGGAATCATGGATCTCTGGGTGCGTGAGGCTCGGTTGTTTAAGTACGGCTCTGGCACCGGCACGAATTTCAGCCGGCTCAGGGGCGAGGGAGAGGCGCTTTCCGGTGGCGGCAAGTCCAGTGGGCTGATGGGCTTCCTCAAGATAGGTGACCGCGCCGCAGGTGCGATAAAGTCGGGCGGAACGACCCGGCGGGCCGCGAAAATGGTGATATGCGACGCTGACCATCCCGATGTCGAGAGCTTCATCAACTGGAAGGTCCGGGAGGAGCAGAAGGTGGCATCCCTGGTCGCTGGATCGAAGATGCACGAAGCCCGGCTCAACGAAATATTCGTGGCGATCAACACTTGGGATGGGGTACATGAGGACGCGATTGATCCGGCGGCCAATCCGACCCTGAAGGCGGCGCTCAGGGCGGCCAAGAAATGCGCCATCCCCGAAGCCTACGTGAAACGGGTTCTGGATTACGCGCGTCAGGGATATACCTCGATCGAGTTTCCGACCCAAAACACCGATTGGGATTCGGAAGCCTACGGCACGGTCTCGGGGCAGAATTCCAACAACTCGGTCCGGGTGACGGACGCGTTTCTGGAAGCCGTCGCGGATGACGCCGACTGGGCGCTCATCCGCCGCACCGATGGCAAGGTGGCCAAGGTATTGAAGGCCCGCGATCTATGGGAACAGATTGGCCATGCCGCCTGGGCCTGCGCCGACCCGGGAATTCAGTACCACGACACCGTCAACGCCTGGCACACCTGCCCGGAGGACGGTGAGATACGTGGCTCGAATCCGTGTTCGGAGTATATGTTCCTGGATGACACGGCCTGCAATCTGGCTTCCATAAACCTTCTGGCGTTCTATCGGGACGGCAGGTTCGTGGCCGAGGATTACATCCATGCCACGCGGCTATGGACGCTCACGCTGGAGATTAGCGTGATGATGGCGCAGTTTCCGTCCAAGGAAATCGCGCGGCGCTCCTACGATTTCCGTACGCTTGGCCTGGGATTCGCGAACATCGGCGGACTGCTTATGACCATGGGGCACGGTTACGACAGCGTCGAGGGCCGCGCCCTATGCGGTGCGCTGACCGCCGTGATGACAGGTGTCGCCTATTCCACGAGTGCCGAAATCTCGCGTGAACTCGGTCCGTTCCCCGGTTACCGGAAAAACGCGTCCCATATGCTGCGCGTCATTCGAAATCACCGTAACGCCGCTTACGGAATGGCCGACGGTTACGAGGGTCTGGTAGTGAAGCCCGTCCCGCTGGATCACGCGAACTGTCCTGACCCGAAACTTTCGGAACTGGCGAAATCGAGTTGGGACGGTGCTCTGAGCCTTGGCGAGAAACACGGTTATCGCAATGCCCAGGCCACGGTCATCGCGCCCACCGGCACGATCGGGCTGGTGATGGACTGCGATACGACCGGGATCGAGCCTGACTTCGCGCTCGTGAAGTTCAAGAAGCTGGCGGGAGGCGGGTATTTCAAGATTATTAACCGATCGGTTCCGGCCGCGCTTGGGGCACTTGGATATTCCACTTCCCAAATCGAAGATATCGCTTCCTACGCGGTCGGCCACGGTACGTTTCGGTCGGCGCCGGGGATCAATCACGACTCCCTGACCGATCTGGGTTTTGGTGCCAGGGAACTGGACAGGTTGGAGGCGGTGTCCCCATCCGCCTTCGACATCCGTTTTGTATTCAATCACTGGACCCTCGGCGAGCGGTTCTGCACGGACACACTGGGGATTTCCGCCAGCCAGCTGAATGATCCGGGTTTTGATCTTCTGCGTCATCTGGGCTTCAGCCGTGATGATATTGACAGGGCCAACGATTTTGTCTGTGGAACCATGACGCTGGAAGGCGCACCTCATCTTTTGGATGAACATCTCCATGTGTTTGACTGCGCCAGCCCCTGCGGGAAGCGGGGCAGGCGGTTCCTTTCCGTCAACAGCCATATCGACATGATGGCGGCCGCGCAGTCATTCGTTTCCGGCGCGATCTCAAAAACCATCAACCTGCCGAACGACGCGACGATCGAGGAGGTCCAGGAGGCGTATGAGCGTTCCTGGAGGAAGGGTGTAAAGGCAAACGCCCTCTACCGCGACGGTTCGAAACTCAGCCAACCGCTCGCGGCGTCGCTGGTGGGCGACGATGACGAAGCGGCGGAGGTCCTGGAAACGGGATCAACGGTGGAGAAGGCCGCCAAGCTTGCCGAGAAAATCGTCGAGAAGGTGGTTGTCAAGGAAGTGGTCAAGGAGGTTCCGACACGCGAGCGGGCGAGGATGCCGGACCGACGTCGCGGCTACACCCAGAAAGCCATTATAGGCGGGCACAAGGTATATCTGCGGACGGGCGAGTATAAGGACGGGTCGCTCGGTGAGATATTCATAGATATGCATAAGGAGGGGGCCGGGTTCAGGGCGATGATGAACAATTTCGCCATCTCGGTCAGTGTCGGGCTTCAGTACGGCGTACCGCTGGAGGAATTCGTCGATGCGTTCACCTTTACCCGGTTCGAGCCCGCTGGAATGGTGCAGGGCAATGACTCGATCAAGAACGCCACGTCGATACTGGATTACATCTTTCGTGAATTGGCTGTGAGTTACCTGGATCGCACCGACCTTGCGCATGTGATGCCGAATGGCCCCACATTCGACGATCTGGGCCGGGGAAACGATGAGGAAAAACCGAATCTAGTCAAACGGCGGGAGAAAGGCGACGTTGACCAGATGGAGATCCTCAAGAAAGTTGTTTCACCGGGCTATCTGAGAAACCGGGCACCCCGTGAGTTCGCCGTACTGCAGGGGGGCACGGCCGGTGCGGAGGCTATCGACAGGTCGGTGGCATCCCTGCGGGCGCGACGGAACGGTGAGGCGGTCGATGCCCATGCCGCCGAGGAGAAGCCGATAACGGCGGATCCTGCATCGCAGGCCAGCGCCACGGCGAGAATGCAGGGGTACGAAGGGGATCCATGCGGTGAATGCGGAAACTACACGCTTGTGCGCAACGGAACCTGTCTGAAATGCAATACATGCGGGTCCACAAGCGGCTGTAGCTGACGGCTCGGGATGGTGGGTGAATCCGGATTGGCGTGCGGGGTGTCGGCTTG
>JAPOUP010000327.1 GCA_026708635.1 Rhodobacter sp. | reverse complement strand
TAAAATTTCGCGGAAAACGGCCAAATTCCGGCGTCCTGTCGATGGGATGGTCTTATTTATCGATTGAAATCAGTGTCCTGAATATGGAGCCGTCCCTCCGCTATGAAAGGGGTGCGTAATCCACAACATACGGGGAGAGGACTCCATGTCCGTGGGAGAGTTCATATCAGATGCCCGGCACCGGTTCCAGAGGGAACTTCTGCCGTTCCTCGCCAATCAGGTTGGCCCGCCGGGCGAGACGCACCGCAGGTTCGTCGCCGTGCTGGACCCGGCGCCGGTGGAGCGGCGCTTTTGCTACGACCGCGACGCGCTGGCCCGGGCCCTCCTGGCCAAGGCGGTGTGGAATCTCCCGACCACGCGGGCCCTGATCGACCGGCCGCATTACGATCCCACGCCGCGGGCTGTGCGGCCGGTCGCCGCGTTTCGGAGGTCCCGAGCGAGTCGACGCTCTCCCGTGCCTTTGCGTGGTTCGCGGAGACCCGGCTTCCAGAGCGGATGCACGGGGCGCTTGTCAGGGCCGCTCATAAGGGCTCGGTCGTCGGGCACGTCTCGGGATTCCGCGGCGATCGTCGGACGGGAGCGGCCGGTCAGGGAGCCGACGCGGCCGGGCGGCAGCTGAAAGGCGGGATATCCGTGGCGGAGCTGCCGAAAGCCTGCGACACGGGCACAATGCGCAACGCGAAGGGATACAGGGAGGAGCTGGCGTGGCTACAAAATGCATATAGATGCCGCCGACATCGACGTCCCGGTGAGCTGTATCCTGACCTCGGCGTCGCTCCACGACAGCCAGACCGCCATCCCACTGTCGAGGATGACCGCGGAGCGCGTGGACCACTGCTACGAGTTGATGGACGCGGCTATGATTCATGGGAGATCGGCGCTCACGCCTACCTGACGGGACGGGTGGCGGTCACCGACGCCAACCCCCGCCGCGACGCGGAGCTGGGGAGCGCCTCGCCGGGGAGGCGCTGGCGCGGCGGAAGGCGACATTCCGCCACACTTGGGCGCGCTGAGACGCCCCGGACGCCTGCCGGGCCCAGTTCCGGCGTACCGGCCGGCGCGGGGGACTGGCCGCGGCCGCTGGAATCGCGATAATTGTGCAAGAGGCTCAAGGGAGATTTTCCATGACCACACTTGTGTTCGTCCAGCTACGCTGCAGGCCCGGGACCACCTACCGGGTTGCAGAGGAGATCCTGTTACGCGAAATCCACTCCGAGCTCTATTCGACGAGCGGCGCGTATGACATTCTGATAAAGCTATACGTTCCTGACGGAGAGGATGTGGGTAAATTCATCAACGATCACCTGCTGGATATCGAAGGTGTGGAGAGATCCTTGACCACACTCACTTTCAGGGCATTCTGAAATTTTCTCGGTTGCCGTCTCCGGGCGGACTTGCCGGCTTTCCCGATGGAGCCCGGATTGGAATTCAACCCCGGGCATCAAGATCGGCGATTCCCTGATTCGGCCGGTGGCCGAGTGGTGATAAGCAACCGCATGGAGCGGGATTTCGGGACATTGACCGAAATCGGGATCACACCGGCGGTTACCACTTGCGGAGCCCATGACGGGGCGTGAGTCCATTTCAGGTCCTATCTCACCGTTTTCCCGAGGGACCTCCAACCGGCCACGCATCCACTCCTATAACTCTCCGCGCGCCATGGCCTCCGAACAACGTATCCGCAACCAAGCGCCGATCCGGGCCACCGGCCCGGGTGGCAGGCGACTCGGGAGTGGCGCGGACAGAACACGGTCGAGTGATTCGGACCCGATTCCGCAGGCGAGTTCGGCCACCGACATTCCCGCGAATGTCCCTCTCGCCGTACCGATTCCGTTCTGGCAGCAGGCGGAGAACAGCCCTTCCTCCAGTTCCCGGATCACCTGCACTCCGTTCAGGCTCAGGCAAAGCCGCCCGCCCCAGCGGAATTCCATTCCGACACCTTCCAGCATCGGGAACCGGGCCGCGAACGCACGGTCATGGCTGCGGGCGGCGCGGTCGAGTCGCCTTTCGCTGGCCCGCATAGATGGATCGAACGTAAATCGGCAGCGAACCACGATCCGCTCTCCGCCGGTTCCGGAAATCCGCCGGACGGTCGTGCCCAAAGGATCCGCGGGCGTTACGCCCCATACCGGCCTTCCCCCCAGACGCCTGACCTCATCCGAATCCAGCGCCCGCGTCATCGAAGCGTAGGTGAACACATGCGCCAGTCGACCCGGAAGGAAGCCGTAGCTGTTCAGATGCCCGTTCACCGCCAGAATCACGCGAGGTGAGACCACTTGGCCGCGCGGGGTCACGGCTAACCAGTCACCGGACCGCCGCAGCTCGGTTACCGGGCTTTCCTCATGCACCGAAACACCCCCGGAGCGCAGCGCTTCCGCTAGACCGCGGACATATAGGGCTGGCTGCATAACCGCGGCGCCGGGCGTGAACAGCCCGTTTCGGTAGTAACCTATCCCCGTGATTTCACGCATTTGGTCGGCATCGAGCAGCTCATACGGTTCTCCCATCGCGTCAAGATGTTTCGCGTAGCTGAGGTTGCGCCGATGTCCCCGCGCCGTCGCTGCCGCATTGATCTTTCCCGACCTGTTGAAAGCTTCCGCACCAAGACCGAACTCCTCCGCGATGCCGGACGCGAATTCGATTGCACGGCGATTGTTCCGGGCCTGCTCGATGTCGTCGTCCACAGCGCCAGCATAGTCCTCCGACGTCAGGTTGTGGGGCAGGTCGACCATGAATCCTGAGTTCCTTCCGACCGGTCCCTCACCGATCCGCGTGGCATCCACAACCACGATCCTGGAACCCGGATCCAGCTGCGAGAGACGTCGCGCGGCCGACAGTCCGGCGAACCCGGCACCGATGACCAGCCAGTCGGCGGTGAGCCGCCCTACAAGCGGAACCGCGGGAGCCGGATCGGGCAACAGGCGGTTCCACCCCGCAGGGCCCGGGTCAACCGGCAATCCCCGAACTTTCATCCTTGATTCCCCTAAGCGAGCCCCGGGACGCTTTCCCGATGGACACCTTCCGTATCCGCGAAGACGCTCCATCCGCGCGGCGACGCGGATGCACGCGGTCCTCGATAGAGAAGGACTCCCGCACCGCTCCCTCCCATGACTGTAAACCGCCGCATCAGTATTCCTGATTGAGCGCGTCGGCTGTGGGGATTTCGCGCTCACGCCTGGCGATGTAATCCCGAAGGGCCTCGTCAGTCGCGGGATCGAGCCTTGGCTCCTCATAATCGCCGAGCAAGTTACGGGCGCGGCGCAGCGCCCGCTCGGTGATCTCGACGGAACCTTCGGCTTGCCACTGTTCGATCGAATTATTGTCGAACAGCTCCGGCATGAAGAACGCGCGCTGGAAATTTTCCAAGGTGTGGGGATGACCGAGATAGTGCCCGCCAGGCCCTACATCGCGAACCGCCGCCAGAGCTTCATCGAAGTCATCCCACCGGATGCCCTCGGCCATACGGTAACCCATGGCGCATTGTTCCGCGTCGACGACAAACTTGGCCATCGAACAGTGCATGCCAGCCTCGTTCCATCCGGCGGAATGCCAGATGTAGTTGCAGCCGGCATGAAGCACCGCCATCATGGTGGCGGCGCTTTCGTAACCGGCTTGGGCATCGAATGTCTTTGCGCCGCCCAACGTGTTCGAGGACCGCCATGGCACATCGTAATGCCGCGCCATCTGGCCAACCATGTAGTTCATGAGGCTGATCTCCGGTGTCCCCGCCATCGGCGCTCCGGATTTCATCGAAACCGTGGAAAGATAATGGCCATAAATCGCCGGCGCGCCCTTTCTCACGACCTGCGTATATGCCATCGCGGAAAGCGCCTCCGCATTGAGTTGCGCGACGGTCGGAGCCACACTCGCCGGAGTATTGGCGCCACCGAGGACAAAAGGCGAGCAAAGCACGGGCTGGTTTCGCCGCGCGAAAGCCCGCATCGCGCCAAGCATCGTGCCGTCCCAGACAAGTGGCGAGTTTCCGTTGCAGTTTCCCGTGACGACCGGATGGCTTTCCATATAAGTCTCACCGAACAGCAAAGCGCACATATCCAGCACATCCTCCGCGTTTCTGGGACTTGTCGTCATACCCATGAAAGTCTTGTCGGAGTGCTTCATCGATGAATAGGTGATTCGCAGGTGTCGATGGCTGATCGGATGGTCCATCGGTTCAACGATGTGGTGCGCGGTGGAATGAAGCGCCGGCAGCACATGGCAAAGCCTGTGGAAATCCGCCAGATCGGCAAGGGTCGGCGCACGGCGCACATCGGAAAGATCCCGCAGGTAGGGTGCGCCGGTCATCGGAGCGAAAATGGAATATCCGTCACCGAATGGCAGATCGTTGGCGGGATTGCGCGCGTGATAGGTGAACGCGGACGGAATACCCGCGATCAGTTCACGCACCAGACCGCGGTCGAGATGGACGGTCTCGTTCCGCACGTCCGCGCCTGCCCGGCGCCAATCCTCGAGCGCGACAGCGTCGCGGAACACGACACCGACCTCCTCAAGTATCGCCATCGAGGCCGCGTCAATGCGCTCGATGCCCTCCCGATCCAGCGGCTCGCATAGCGGCAGCCGCCACCTTAGAGCGGGCAGCATGGTAACATCCGGCACCATCCGCGCCGCCTTTCTGGCCCCACGGCCCCGACGGGCGACACCGACGGCGGTGCCTTTCATCCCACATTGTCCCCGTCGCGCGGGTCAGTCAGGTCAATCCAGATCACCTTCTGCTCGGTAAATTGTTCATGGGCGGCCAAACCATTGTCACGGCCACCGAATCCCGACAAACCGTATCCTCCGAAAGGTGTCGTGATGTCGCCTTCACCGTAGCAGTTCACCGTCACGGTCCCCGCCCGAATCTCACGCGCGGCACGGATCGCCCCGCGGGCGTTCGCGGAGAATACGCACGCCGTGAGACCGTAGTCGGTGTCGTTGGCGACCGCGACCGCCTCGTCGGAGGAAGATACCTCGATCACGCTCAGGACGGGACCGAAGATCTCCTCGCGGGCATGCCGATCGTTCCGGTCGACCTCATAAATTGTGGGTTCAAGGAACGGCCACTCCGCGATCCCTCCGGCAAGAAGGCCGTCCCTCGCGAGATATCCGGACACCCTCTCGAAGTGCTCCCTGTCGATCAGGGCGCCAAGGTGGCTCGCCGGATCCAGCGGATCGCCGGTTTTCCAGTCACGAAGCCTTGCCAAAATAAGATCCATCAGCGGCTTTCTGACGCGCCGGTGAACTATCAGCCTCGATGTGGCCGAGCAATTCTCCCCCATGTTCCAGAACGCGGCGTTGACGATGTGCTCCGCGACGTGATCGAGATTCTCGGCGTCCTCCATAACCAGTGCCGGGTTCTTTCCACCACATTCCAGAACCACCTTTTTCAGGTTGGAATCCGCTGAATAGCGCAGGAAACGTCTGCCGGTGTCAGTGGATCCGGTAAAGCTGACCATATCGACGCCCATGTGCCTTCCGAGCGCTTCGCCGACGGCCGGTCCATCGCCCGGCAGCACCTGAAGAACACCTCGCGGCAGACCCGCCGTCCGCGCCAGTTCCGCCACCCACAGAGCCGTCATACTTGTCTGTTCGGCCGGCTTTACGATCACCGAGTTTCCCGCAGCCAGCGCCGGACCGATTTTCCACGCAAGCATCAGAAGCGGAAAATTCCACGGAAGCACGACCACGACGACACCGACGGGTTCACGCAAAATCACGGAGAGCGTATCGTCACCCGAAGGACTGGTCTGGCCGTATATCTTGTCAATCGCCTCGGCATGCCATCTGATCGCGTTGATCGCCCCCGGAACGTCAAACAACTCGCAGTCCCGGATCGGCTTACCGGACTCAAGACATTCCATGACGGCCAGTTCCCGGCGGTTTCGCGTCATCAGCCGGCAAAGATCCTTGAGCGACTCCTTGCGTTTCGATGGATGCGTACCCGCCCAGTGCCCCCGCTCAAAGACCTCTCGGGCTCTGGATACGGCAATATCCACGTCGTTTGGGCCTGCTGAAGCAATGTGCGCCAGCCGCTCCCCCGTCGCGGGATTCAGCGTCGGCATGAGCGGACCACTGCCTGAGCGGAAGCACCCGTCGATGTATGGCGCCGCGGGAAGGTCCAGTCCCTCGGCAATCGCCGCGTATTCAGCCCGTGTTAGCAGCCCGGTCATTGCCCGCGCCTCAGGTTCCGGTCCGCGACCGGATATCGGTAACGTTGGATGGAGCCACCTTCGCATCGGCAACCGTGACAACGGCCCTGTCCATAGTTCGAATAACCTCTTCCAGTTCCCGTTTCGCGTTCTTGGTAAGGGGCTGCATGGGTTTTCGCGGGGGGCCCGCATCGATGCCGCGCATCGTCAATCCATGCTTTACGCACTGCACGAAGGCCCCTCCCCCCTCCAGAACCCGCATAAGCGGAAGCATTGCGGACATGATCGCGCGTCCTCTCGTGAAATCCCCCTCGACAGCGCAGGCCCGGTACAACGCGATATGGGCTTCCGGCGCGAAGTTGGACCCGGCGCAGACCCAGCTTCGGGCACCCCAGGCAAAGAATTCCAGAGCCTGGTCATCCATTCCGCAGCTTAGAGCGATATGCGGATAGTCCCTCGCCAGCATGTGAAGCCGGTTCGGGTCGCCGGAGCTTTCCTTGATAGCGCAGAAGTTCGGGCTGCGACCCAGGCGGTCGAGGCATTCCTCGTCCATGTTCACGCTCATGCGTCCCGGATAGTTGTATAGCATGACCGGCAGGTTGGCCGCTCGGTCTATGGCCAGCGCGTGCAGGGCGATCTCGCGGCCGGTGGGATAGGTATAGGGCGGCGTCGCCACAAGAAGCGCGTCGGCTCCAGCCGCTTTCGCGGCTTTCGCGAACATCACGCTTTCCTCTGTCCGCATGGCTCCCGTACCGACAATCATTGGCAAGCGTCCCGCGATGAGTTCCCGCACACGGTTCATCAAGTGGATGCGCTCCTCCGCCGACTGCGCGTAATACTCCCCGGTCGTTCCGCCGACAATTATGCCATGAACCCCTGCCTCGATCAGGAACTCCACGGTCTCGGCCAGGGAAATCGCGTTCAGCGAGAAATCATCGTTCCAAGGTGTGACCAACGGTGTATAGATTCCCTCAAACTTCATTTTGCCCCATTTCACAAAGACTCCAACATCGGCGCGAATGACCGGCGGCTCCGTCGAGGGCAGTGCGGCCTTCCCATGCCCAAGCTCAACATGACCCCGCCAACCGATTTCAGCACCATTGAGGAAAGGCAACCGGAATTCCAGTCCTTCCAGAAGGCAAAGGACACGGTCCGGCGATTCCGCTGCGCTTCGGACCCATCCCGATCGATGGCGTGACCGGTTTCCTTTACCGTTCACCTCCCGACGCGATCCCCGGATTTACGGTTAGCCGAGCCCATCGTGATTCATTGTCATGACCATGTCAGGTCGCTATGCCCGCATACATGCCTCGCTACGCCCTGAAGATCGAGTATGATGGTGGACATTTCGCCGGCTGGCAGAAGCAGGACGGCCCGCTGACCGTGCAGGGCGCGATGCATGAAGCTCTCGGCAGGCTGGAAGCCGGCGTCCCGGTCATATCGGCGGCAGGGAGAACCGATGCCGGAGTGCACGCTCTGGGACAGGTCGCGCATTGTGACATGGAGAAAGACTGGACACCCTTCCGGCTGGCGCAGGCGCTGAATTACCATCTTAAACCCCTTCCCGTGGCCATCGTTGACGCCGCTTCGGTGCCCGACGACTTTCATGCCCGGTTCTCCGCGAAAGAACGGCGTTACCATTACAGGATTGTCTGCAGGAGGGCGCCGCTCACCATCGACGGGGGATTCGCGTGGAGAGTTCCGAGGCGACTGGACGCGGGAGCGATGCATTCAGCGGCGCAGTATCTCGTGGGACGACATGATTTCACGACATTCCGCGCATCGGAATGCCAAGCAAGGTCGCCGGTCAGAACAGTCGACGCCGTGGACGTCGCGGCCAGCGGCAGCGACGTCAGCATATCCGTACGCGCCCGTTCGTTCCTGCATAACCAGGTGCGTAGCTTTGTCGGCACGCTCGAACGTATCGGAGCGGGCGCCTGGCCTCCCGAGCGCGTACTTGACGCACTCATGGCCCGGGACCGGGCCGCCTGCGGCCCCCTGGCGCCACCCGACGGTCTCTATCTCGCGGGTGTGCGCTATGAACCGGACCCCTTTCGCGATGAACGAGCGCAGGGAGGTCAGGGGAATCTCCCATAAGCGTTAACTTGTTTTAGTTTGCATTTCAGCGGCAGCGCACATCCCTCCGTATCGTTCAGTCCGCGGTCTTCGCTTTCGGGTCGGTTCAGCCAGTCCCGCCGCGATGGATGACCAGTCTTCCAGGACGTCGCTCATGCGGATGTGTGGATCAATGGTTCGACGGACCTGGTGGAATCATGAACCGGAACTCCCTCCACCGGCTCGGTGTGGCGCCCGGGCCGGAGTTCGTATCCCCGGGGGGAAACGGCCACCGCGTGGTGGATCAGTCTCCCGGTTAACGGCGCGGTGAACAGTTTTCCGTATAGCCACGCCTTCGCGCTTTCAGGACTGTATTCGGGCAGATGGCCAAGCTGGGCGATGGACCTGAAGCGCTTGAGGACCGGCTCGGCCCGCACCGAATCCGATACCATTGCAGTACCCGGTCAGGAGGGAATTCCGATGCCGGGAAGGTCGTGAACACGATCGCGTATCTGGCGAACTCCAGTGTTTCGGGCTTCGGGCTCCTGCCTTTCGACACCGCGGTTTCACGGAGTTTTCTCTCCGAGATGGCGATTGCGGCGTCCGACCTGCGTATCGCGCAGACCCGTCCCGCCACCGCATTTGACGCGCTTCCCGGGTCGGTGGCGGCCGGCCAGGCGGACACGGCGCCCGGACGGTGTAGGTTCCGCACCTCCCGAAGTAGGTTGAGGCGTCCGCCGTCCGATGCCTTCAAAGGTAGGGATCCGGTGTTCACGCGCACCGGAACGTACCCGCCGGCGTCCGCGACGTGGGCGATGCCATTCGCGGTCGAATGGCCCCGGCCGCCAATCAGACAGTCCCCCTCGGAAACGGGAAACCGCGTGAACGACTCGCCGGTCCCCGTCCCTTCGGTCCCCGTCAGAATGAAATGGTCACACAGCGGGGAGGAACGCGGACCGAGTGGTGGATCCTCCATAAAGAGCCGGTCTTTCCGGGCTCCCTGACCGTCGTGGCGTCCACCAGACGCATTTCAGGGGATTGACCGGACGGATGCCGCGGCAGGCCCCGCTCGGCGAACAGGGCCTGACACAAGGCCCGCAACCATGGCCCGGCCTTGACAAGACGCTTCATCAAGGCAACCGTCGACAGCTCCGCCAGCCCGCTCCGGCGGGCGCGCACAGCGGTTTCCGAAAGGGAATGGCCACAACCCGGATGAAGCGGCAGAACCCGGAGCAGGCGCTCAGCCGACCTGTCCCTGCGCAAACCCTTCAACGCGCCGGATTGAACCGCCATGCCCTCCCAGCCCTCCGGCAGGAAGTCCATCAACAACTCCCAATCTTCCTTCATACCCGATCTCCCCCGGGAAATGGACCTGGGGACACCATGGCGGGCAATCAGGGAAACTAAAACAAGTTAACGCTTATGGGGGAATCTCCCCCGGTCTCCTGAACCGCGTTGAGCCGACAATGCGTCGCCGGCGATATGCCAACGATCGGCGTCCAGGATTTCCCATGGATTCCATTTCGCCAAACCTCGTCCAACTCACGCCACTACGCTTATGGAAGAGCCCGCTATCCGGTTGGTGCGGCCGGTGCCCGATGAAATGACGCCTCTATAGACGGAGGCAAACGCTCCGGATACCCAAAGTGACCCAGTGCCGCCGTCACACGCGAACGGTGGGTTCGGTCGGGAACGGCCTTGCGGCCAGCTCCTTAACGGGCGAATGCTGTTTTCCGAAGCGGTAAAGGAAGTCCCATGAAAACAGTGAAGGCCGCGGTCTGCCGCGGGTTCGTTGTCCCGCTCGCCATCGAGGAAATAGAGCTAGCCGCACCGGGGCCGAGGGAAGCCTTGGTAGAACTGGCCGCTTGCGCGATCTGCCACTCCGACATCACCTTCGCCGAGGGTGGCTGGGGCGGGCATATCCCGGCGGTCTACGGGCATGAGGCGGCGGGGATTGTCGCGGCGGTTGGAACGAACGTAGATACGTTCGCGATCGGCGATGCAGTCCTCGTGCCCTTGCTACGTTCATGCGAAACCTGCAGCTCTTGCCTCTCGGGCCGCCCGGCCACCTGCACCCGGTCATTCGATACCGTCTCGCATCCGTTGAGCAAGGATGGAGAGCCCATCGAGCAGGGTATGGGAACCGGGGCATTCGCCGAAGCGGTGGTCGTCGATCGAACCCAGATCGTGAAAATACCGGCGGATATACCGATGGACGCGGCGGCGTTGCTTAGCTGCGGGGTCATCACCGGTATCGATGCGGTGGTCAACACCGCCAAGCTGCGTCCCGGCCAGACCTGTATCGTTATCGGCGCCGGCGGAGTCGGCCTCAATGCGATTCAGGGCGCCCGCATCGCCGAAGCTTCCCGGATCTTCGCTGTTGACATGAAGCAGGAAAAGCTCCAGACGGCTATGGAGTTCGGTGCCACCGATGGGGTGCTCGCCACTGATCCGAAGCCCTGGTCCACCGCCAGGCGAATCCTGGGTGGCGGCGCGGATTTTGTTTTCGTAACCGTTGGCGATGTGAACGCCTACGACACTTCCGTGCGCTATCTTGGGACGCATGGTAAAACAGTCATGGTCGGAATGACGCAC
>JAPOUP010000021.1 GCA_026708635.1 Rhodobacter sp. | reverse complement strand
GGCATTTTCTCCATAATGGGTTGAATCCCGGTATCCGTGGCGGCACGAAAGCCGTCAGGTTGCCCGGATACGGCACCGCATCCGCCTCCGGGCTTCCCTGAACGCCCGCGATCCCGCGTTCGACCAGCGCCCGGAGAAGCGCGCCCCCGCGCCACTCACGCCGCATCCCGGCAACCGTTCTGGAGATGGCGTCGCGGTCCTCGCCGCGCTCAGCCATGCGCCTGTCCAATTGATGGCAGGCGCGCTCGATCGCGGTCACCTCGATATCGGTCCATCGCCGGATCGCGTCCGTCGTCCGGAATGACCGGGTTTGTTCCGTTACGCCCATTTCAGCGGTCCACGGCCTGACTCCCCAGGCTGTCGCGGTGGTCTTTCCGCGCCGCCCTGACCGCCCTGTCCATAGCTTCGGTGAATGCCGGATCGCCGTAGCGGTCGCACGGGGTCCGCGCGAAAACGTTCCGCACCTTTTCCGGCGGCGATCCAGAGCGCGGCGGCTTTTCACGCCCGGCGCGGAACCTGAAACCGCCATCCACCAGACCGCCGGGGAACTGGCTTTCGCCAGGAACCGTTATCCGCGGCCGCGCCTGACGATCGCAGGCACGGTATTCTCGCTGATGACGGGGTCGCGCGCGATCCAGCGGTGGCCGCGGCCCCCGTCCACGGCCCGGAGGACCTTTGGCGCCAGCCGGTCCGCCTTTGGCCGCTGCCCCGGCTGACGTCCGAGCTTGACGCCCCGTTCGCGGGCCGCGGCCAGACCGGACTTCACGCGTTCACTGATCGGTTCCCGCTCGAACTGGGCGATCCCGGCCAGTACGGTCGCCATCATGCGTCCGTGGGGCGTGTCGAGTTCCAGGGCCAGGCCATTCCGCGCAACGGCGGAGACGTTCCAGCCGGCCAGTTGATGAAGCGTAGCGAGAAGATCCTGGGTCGACCGGCCCCAGCGCGAGACCTCGGTGACAAGGACGGCATCGATCCGTCTTTGCCGGGCGAGCCGCATGATCCGGTCGCGCTCGGGGCGCCGGGACGCGGCTCCGGAGACCGTTTCGGCGAAGGTTCCAGCGACCTCATACCCGCAGCGATTCGCGAACGCCGTCAGATCCGCGATCTGGCGCTGGCATGATTGATCGGCTGTTGATGCCCGCGCGTAGAGGGCCGCGGACTGTCCCATTTGAACCTCTCCTGGAATCCCGTATGCGGAACGCGCCGGACATGGGGTTTCGCGCCCCCGTTTTCCGTATCCTATAGACTATACTTCAAGTGGGACAATTTGACATGCCCGGACGCCGCATGCTGACAAAGCGCCGGAGTGCGGCCCTGTTCGGTCTGCCCGTCGGCGAGACCGAGCTTCCGCAACATTTTACACCGGCCGATGATGATATCGCGCATGTCCGGGAACGGCGACGACCCCGGATGGGGTTTGCGGTCCAACTCCGGGGCTATCCCAACGAAGGTCCCGAAAGTCCCACGGGATTAGGCTACGGATGAATGCCCTCGGCGTGTCCGTTCCTGAGCTGCCTGATCAGGATTTCGGAGTCATGAGGCGCGACCTGGATCGCGGCCGCCTCTCGGTTTGCTACAGCCGCGTTGATCGCGCGCGGCGCCTTGCGAGCCGTGTCGCGCGACACGCCCATCGACCTGGCGATCGATGGAATGGACTTCCCGTGAACGTGCCGCGCACGCCAAAATTGGGGATTACGGGGCGGCGTCTTGATGCCATGCGCGCGGGATAGGGTACCCCAATTGCCGGGGATTATCGGCGGTGGAAGGGGAGGCCCGGAAAACATTGCTGACAGGGTGAGGGGATTTCGGCCGTCGCGGCGGGAAACGGAGATCCGGAACACGCATCTGTTATTGGATGACGGCTCTCCCAAAGGGTTATAGACTATCAGTCGCTTGACGCGATGAATCAGATCACCGCCTCACAGGAGAGCATAATGTCAACTACAGTAAAGACCCTCGCCGTAGCCAGTGCCGTCGCCGCCGCGATTTCAGGCCATGCCAGCATCGCGGCCGCTGACGCCACCAAGGAAAAATGCTACGGCGTTTCCCTTGCGGGAAAGAACGATTGCGCCGCCGGTCCAGGCACGACCTGCTCCGGAACGTCAACCGTCGATTACCAGGGCAATGCCTGGACACTGGTCGACGCCGGCACCTGCACCGAGATCGATCTGCCGGACATGGCGGATGGCACCCCGCGTAACGGAGCGCTAGAGGCGCTCGACCGCGACCTTCCTTCCTGATTCCCGCAGGCCTCCGGCGGTCGAGCCGGAGGCCATTACCCCACACCAGG
This sequence comes from Rhodobacter sp., assembly GCA_026708635.1. Taxonomy (GTDB): domain Bacteria; phylum Pseudomonadota; class Alphaproteobacteria; order Rhodobacterales; family Rhodobacteraceae; genus JAPOUP01. The sequence continues at coordinate 8,717 of JAPOUP010000021.1, read as the reverse complement.
CACTGGATGTTCCCGCGCGCCACGACAGTCAGTGACTTCAATGCGGCCGCACCGAGAGCGTGAGATATGTTCGACCGCGTTGCCCACAGCCCCGACCGCCTTCCCGCCGCACCGGGTGTCGGCTACAAGCCAAAGCATTTCCAGGACATTCTCGACAGCCCCGGGACCGTGTCCTGGCTTGAGATCCATGCCGAGAACTATATGGGCGGCGGAGGCCGGCCATTGGCGCAGCTACGGCGGCTCGCCGAGCGGTTTCCGATTTCCGTTCACGGCGTCGGCATGTCGGTAGGGGGCGAGGCGCCCCTCGACCCCGAACATCTCGCCAGACTGAAGACTCTCGTTGAATGGCTGGAACCGGCCAGTTTCTCCGAGCACCTCGCATGGTCGACGCATGAGGGCGAGTTCCTCAACGATCTCCTGCCCCTGCCTTACAATTCGGAGACCCTGGCGCGGGTGTGCGCGCATATTGACGAAATCCAAAGCGCGATCGGCAGGAGAATGCTACTCGAGAATCCCTCCACTTATCTCGCGTTTTCCGAGACCACCCTTACGGAAATCGAGTTTCTGACCGAGATCGCCCGACGGACCGAATGCGGGCTTCTGCTTGACGTAAACAACGTATTCGTAAGCGCGGCCAACCAACAGACGAACGCCACGGACTACATCGATGATTTTCCGCTGCATCTCGTCGATGAGATCCATCTTGGCGGTCATGAGGAGGACGCCGACGAAAACGGCGAGCGGCTGTTGATTGACAATCATGCCAGCGAGGTGGTCGATCATGTCTGGAAGCTGTATGAACACGCGATAGCGCGCGGTGGACCAAAACCAACCCTGATCGAATGGGACAACGATGTCCCGGACTGGCCGGTACTGGCCGCGGAAGCCCATCGTGCCGCAACGGTTCTCGAAGCCGCTCCCGCCTGATGGCCGGGCACGCCGATTTCGTCGACGCGCTCCTGAACCCGGAACGCGCAACGCCACCGGGGCTGAACAACCCCAATGGCGAGAGGGCCCGCAAGCGGTTCGACGTCTACCGCAACAATGTAACGGTTAGCCTGACGGAAGCGCTGGAAACCGCGTTCCCCGCGGTTCGAAAACTGCTCGGCGTGTCGAACTTCGGCGTTCTTTCATTATCCTACGTGCGCAGATACCGTCCCGAGTCCCCGCTTCTGATGTTCTACGGGGCGCGGATGCCGGAATTCCTCGAGACGTTCGAACCGGCCCGAGAGATCGCCTACCTACCCGATGTCGCGAAACTCGAGCTGGCGCTTCGCGAATCCTACCATGCCGCCGACTCCGTGCCGCTGGCACCCACGGCGCTACGGATACCGACCGACCGCCTTATGGCTTCAAGGATAACGTTCGCCCCCTCCGTAAGGCTTGTCAGATCCATCTGGCCAATTCACGGAATCTGGCGTTTCAATATGGAAAGCGGAGCCCCAAAACCACGGGCAGGCGGCGAAAACGTATTGGTGACCCGACCGGCATTCGACCCGCGGCTATCGACTTTGGCGCCAGGCGGTGGTACGTTCGTCGCGGAACTGCTGGCAGGCGCCAGCTTCGGCGAGGCGATGGACGCGGCGCTATCCAGGGTGCCGGAATTCGATCTGGGCGAAATACTCGGCGTATTCCTTGAAGGCGCCGCGATAACGGGAATTGACGAGGTCACATAGATGAATGAACTGGTATCCCTGTATGACTCCCTTGTTGACCGGGTCGAAAGACTGGCCCCCGTTCTGCTACCGACCGCCGCGCGTTTTGTCTTTGCGGCCGTTCTGCTGGTCTACTACTGGAATTCGGGACTGACCAAACTTGGCGGCGAGGGAATCCATGGCTTGTTTGGTCCGACTTTCAATGCCTTCGCGCAGATATTCCCGAAAGGCGCCGAAGCGGTGGGTTATGACATAACCCAGGCATCCCTGTTGCAGAAGCTCGTCATTTTGGGGGGGACGTGGGCGGAATTCATGCTTCCCGCGGCCATCGTCCTCGGGTTGCTGACCAGGCTCGCCTCGATCGGAATGATTGGCTTTATAATTGTCCAGAGCCTTACGGACATCTGGGGACACGGAGCGGATGCCGGAACGATCGGAGCTTGGTTCGACATACACTCCGGAGCGTTGATCCTTGACCAGCGCGCGTTCTGGGCATTCCTGCTATTGTATCTGGCGATGCGCGGGGCAGGACCCCTATCTTTGGACGCGGCCGCAGCCGCTTTTCTGCGCCGGGGCAGTCCGGACGGCGCGGGAGCCGACAGGACGCCAGCGAGCTAGCGCCAGCCTGTATCGGGACCTGAGCGGCACACCGCATCCTGGATCGGAACGGCTGACTGACGCGGCCGGCGTCGAAGCTCCGGATTCCTGGGCGGCCGGGGCCCGATCAGCGGAACCGGTCCGATCGATGGCCCGTGCCCAGCCGAAGCGATCGTTCGGCGGCAAACGTTGCGGCGCGCTCCGGAGCCGCCGGTCAAGTACGCCACTGTCGGTGACGATGATCGCGGTGCCGGGATCTGCCGGTCAGTGGCGTCATGAAGGCCGATGCGCCAGTCAGTGAGCTGATTGCGCTTGACCTCCCCTATCCCGCCGAGCGCTGGATCAGGTGATCGGCACCGGCACCGCGGTCCCCGCACCCCCAGACCGTCTTCAGGCCAGGAGTGCGCTCCTGACCTCTCGACCCCATCCCAGATGGAGCTGGCCAGCCCGGTCTATCAGCGGACGTTTCATCAGTGCGGGATGCGCCGCCATAAGCGTCAGAGGGTCACCTGACCGCCCATCCACACCGAGATTTCGCCATGTCGTCGAGCGACGGTTCAGCAGTTCGTCGCCAAAGGCCGCGTAAAACCGGGGAAGGATGGATTTGGATACGCCCTCGGCGCGCAGATCCACGAATGCCACCTCAATACCGCGCTCACTTAACGATTTCAGCGCCCTGCGACAGGTGTCACAGTTCTTCAGCCCGTAGAGTTTCATTCACCTGCCCCAGTCGCATGCCTATCAGGCATAGGTCTTTCATTAAATCCTGCTTGCGCCTCCCCGCAATATGTCCATATATACGCATGTGACGGCAGACCAGTCCCTCGAGGACCGCTCCCCGCGGGAGAAACCAATCGAGCGTTCAGGGCCTGGCTGCACCAAGCCGCCGCAAATCCGCGGGCGGAATCGATCAAGGAGATACGAATGCCAACTGGCACCGTCAAATGGTTCAATACCACCAAAGGCTATGGGTTCATCGCACCGGACCAAGGCGGAAAGGATGTATTTGTGCATATTTCCGCCGTCGAGCGTTCCGGTCTGACCGGCCTCGCCGACAACCAGAAGGTGAGCTACGAGCTACAGGAGGGCCGCGACGGGCGATCCTCAGCCAGCGACCTCAAGCCCATCTAACGGATTCCCTACATTCTGCCCATCGCGGCGCCTATCGGCCCTAAACGACCGGATCGGCATGCGATGGGCCCTCTCACCCTTTCGAATCGCCATTTCCAGGACACTTCTGACATGACGCCGGTGATCTCTGGTTCGCGGCTCACGATACCCGAACGAGGGACAGTATATCGACAAAACGCGGCGGCGGTGATGACATGGACGTCGTGGGCGTAAGTTTGGGGAGGTGATTGAATCGATGACTTCATAATCACGCACTGGGAACGCGGGCCAAACCGGAAAGGAGAAACGCCATGCACCTAACCCGACGCTCCGCCGTTGGCCTTCTGCTCGCGGCCCCGACGGCTTCCGTCGTCGCCCACGCGGCATTCGCCTCCGAGCCCGAGACATTTCAGGTGGATGGCATCGCGATCCATGGCTACGACCCCGTGGCGTATTTTACCCAAGGAGAGCCAGTGCGGGGTTCCGACAGTCACACGATCGATTACAGGGGTGCGACATGGAAGTTCGCATCGGCGGAAAACCTCGCCGCGTTCAAAGGCGATCCAGGGAAATTCGGCCCGCGCTTCGGCGGGTATTGCGCTTACGCGGCGTCACAGGGCTATCTGGCACCGACGGTTCCGGAAGCCTGGACAATCCATGAAGATCGGCTGTACCTCAATTTCTCGCTCCGTGTGCGCCGCCGCTGGAGCCGCGACATCGTTAACAACATAGCGAAAGGCGAAGCGAACTGGCCGGGGATTCTCGGATAGTTTCCCGCCGACGGTGGGTGCCACGCATCTCAAACGCGCACGGAATCAGACATTCCCCGCAGCCCCGGGCTGTCGCGGCATACACGCGTGCTCCCGGCATTCCGCCTCGGGCCAGAGACTGGGCGACGATACCAAGGGTATTGCCCCGCCGTATCTGTTCCGCCATGGCCAATGCCCGTTTGACCGCACGAACCGTGGGCGTATCCCGACTTTGTTGTTGATTGCGATTCGCATATGCCCACGGTGGCGGGATCCCGTGGCCGCCAGGCGTGAAGTCCACATGACAGGCTCGCATTGGAGGCGACACGTCAGAGCCGAAGCGCATCGCACATCTCGCGCCACTCACGTTGGGACATGCCCGAGTCCTCCTGCGTCACGTTCTCCCCTCCAATCATCCGCCTGACGCATTCGGCCGCTTTCGCCGAGAGATTGACTCCGCCTATCCTGTAATCCCTGAACGCGGCGTACGCGAGCGGCACCCAGTCGGCCACCACCTTACCGATCGCTTCGGCATAGACCCTGATTTCGTACTGGGCGTGGGAATCCGCGCGCAAACGAAGGAAATGGAAGAGATTGTGCAGGTCAACTTTCCAATACCACTGTGTGTATACGTTGGCCGTTAGATTCATTCTGGCAAGTTCGCGGGCGAGCCCCAGTTTTCCGTCCTTCACGCCGAGCATCTCTTCATAGTGGCCATAGCAACGGGCGCTGTCGGATCTGAGAATCTCCAGAACCCGCTCAGCCTCGGTACCTGACAGCACCTGTCCGCGCCCCTGACTGTTCTCCGCCGACTGCGCGGCGAGAGATTCCGAAGCGGGTATGTAGAATTCCCGATCAAGAATTGAATAGCGGGCCGAGTATTCGTTCACGTTGGCGGTACGGTGGCGGATCCATTGGCGGGCGACGAACACCGGCAATTTGACGTGCAGCTTGATCTCGCACATCTCGAACGGAGTCGAGTGCCAATGGCGCATGAGATAGCGTATCAGCCCCTCGTCGTTCGAGACGGATTTCGTGCCCTTGCCGTAGCTCACGCGGGCCGCCTGGCAGATGGCCGCGTCATCGCCCATGTAGTCGATGACCCGAATAAAGCCATGATCGAGCACGTCGTAGGCGTTGTGGAGATGCTCCTCCATCCCGGGCGAGACGGATCGTGAAGTCTGGTTCCGCGAGCGTTTCAGCGCATCGACTTCCGCCTGCTGTTCAATGGTCAACGGCATCGGTGGCTCTCTCCGTTACAGATCTTTTTCCGATTCGGGGCAGCGACTTCACTGACGCGGATTTCCGTGCCCGCGAAGTGACGAAAGTCCTCCGCGGCGGCCCCCAACCCGCGGTTCGGAACTTCGGAAACCCCGACCTGATCACCGAGCGCGAGTCGCCAATCCATGGCACAGTCGCTGACCGACCGCGGGAATTCAATCCCATGCCTGCCGGGAACATGTCATAGGCATCGCCGATCAGGCGGATCGGGCCACCGTCGAAGTCCCGGCCATCCATCGTCCGGTATCCAGAAGCCTGGCGCAATCAACTTTCCATTCGGCCGCGTATCGTGTTCCGATGGGCCTACCCGCAGCCGGCGGAGCATTCTCCAACTGGAAGGAAATCCTGGCATGAATCCCCCTCGTGATTGTCGCTCCGCTGGCCGACAGGGAGGATCCCGCTCTCATTCAGCCGGATTCCGGCGATCTCACCTGAAAAGCGCTCTTCGAACTTTCTGGACGGGCCGCAAACGGTTTGGTCCGTCTTGGCTTATAGCGATGTGACCGCTTCGCGACGCAGACCGGGAAATCAACGCACGCACTGGCGATATGTCTCGCCCACCTGCGAACCGGAGCGCTGTTCCCGCACCTGAACACCACCCACACAGCCGCCGAAGCGGACCACTTTCCTCGCGCCGCCAAGCCACGCACCATGGTCCGCGACGCGGATGTCGAAAAACTTCCGGCTCATATCGCCGACACCTCGGCGGCATGGGGTATCGTTTCCGCGGCACATGAGCCGGAAGGCACCGTATTGTGCGGAGGCCGTCAGGCGGCGTGGCGAAAGGTTGATGCGATGGACGTCGGGATAACGACGAACTCGACATCCTGTCATCGCTCCCGCTCCACGATAAACGGGTGTTGCGTCTCATTCCGAGAGCACTAGACTTGGATAAAGACTATTGGAGCGAGAGAATGGGAATCACCTATCTGCACACTATGGTCCGCGTGAGGGATCTGGAGAAATCCATGGCGTTCTACGCGCTTCTCGGGCTGGAAGAGACTCGCCGGATTGAAAACGAAAGCGGACGGTTCACGCTCGTGTTCATGTCACCGCCGGGGCAGCAAAACGCCCATGTCGAACTGACCCACAACTGGGATGGAGATGACGGGCTGCCGTCGGACAGCCGCCACTTTGGCCACCTTGCCTATTCGGTTGACGACATTTACGAGACGTGTGAGCATCTCCGGAACAATGGGGTGGTCATCAACCGCCCGCCAAGGGATGGGCATATGGCGTTTGTGCGCTCGCCGGACAATGTGTCCATCGAGCTTCTGCAGGCAGGCGACGCACTACCGCCGGCGGAGCCATGGGCCAGCATGGAAAATACCGGGCATTGGTGATGCCGGCGCTTGCGAGGGCGTCCCAAGCCTCCGTGGCAGGCTTCGATCCTCCACCTCGACACCGATGAAATTCCAGTGAGGCATCCTTTGCCCCCGCGGCAGGGTGGTGGCGCGATGGCCGCATTCTTGATGGTGGGCCCGAGGCTTCGCGACCCTAAACCGGTTCGAGACCGGACGGCCCGAGCCCCAAATGTTTCCGACCCCTCCGGAATCGTGAACGCATACCATAATGCATCCCCGCCCCTCGTGACGTTCGGCCAACCGAACCCGTCCGGTCCCGCTGCCTTACGGACTGGCGGCCAAGGCTGGCTGGCTGGCGGAGATGCAGGTCGACGCCGGCATCACGGCTAGGCCGGTCCATGCCCCGGCAAAGACCGGATATAGGAAAACCCGTCCTGCCGCGGAGTTCCATGCGTCGCTCACTAAACACACCGCGCACGTCCCGCACCGAGATGCGCGGCGATGTCCTCAATCAGACCTAAATACCGCTCAGGCGCGCGCGCCTGTCCCGTGACCCATGCATAGAGTTCCTGATCGCTTTCGCGCAAGAGAGCTTCGTAAACATCAAGGGCGACGCCATCCATCGAGGCAAGCCTGCACCTAGCGTAGTTTCCGAGAATCAAGTCCATCTCCCGTGTTCCACGCCGGATTGAGCGCATATGCAGTCGCTTCCGCAGCTTTCCTGACCTCTCTTCCGTCACGATCAGCCTTTCAGCGCGCTCCGCAAACGTTTCTCGAGAGCGCCAAGCCTGTCCGCGGACTGCAGAAACACGCCCCGGACCTGCCGAATCTCCATCAGCAGCGCGGCGACATCGCCATCGATTCCGCTGTCACCGGGTGCCGCGATACCTTCACCCTCACCTCTCAGCAACCAAATAAGCGACACATTGAGCACACCGGCGAGCATCTGAAGTTTGTTGGCTCTCGGCTCCGTCCTGTCGTCTTCCCAAGCCTGTATGGTGCGCAGTTTCACTCCAAGTTTCCTCGCGAGCTCGGACTGGCTGAGGCCAAGTGTCTCGCGCCCCGCCACGACACGGTCACCAAACGTCGCGGCTTCATCTGAGTACCATCCCTCTTCGGTATCGGTATCGGTCATTTCATGCCTCCGAAATCGTGTCATCGGGCTCGGATTTTCCGGACCCAACGGAATCGACGCACGGTATATACCAATCCGGGAACGTTTTCACACATAACCACGGCATGGCCCTAAAGACGCGGCTTCAGGCGCGGGCGGTGGGCCGGTGACGCGATAGGGCAAAGCGACCCGCGAAGCCGGCCGGTGAGGCGTGACTCCCGGACCGCCCGACTGGACGGTAAGCTGAAAACGTCACGTGCTTCGAGGTCGCAACGGAATTACGCATCGAGGCCCGCCTTGCCGGCATGCGGGCGACCTGTGCCTTGGGCATGTCCCGCGCGGCCAGCTCCCGGATCCGGACACGAACCGGTCTCCCTGGCCGCCGGGGCTACCCGATGTGACCACAGAGGGTCCGCGCGCGGCCGTTTTCAGGAGAAGAACATGAACCCGTCCACCCAACCCCGTATATCCGACGTGCCGGATCACACCCGCGATCCCCGGTTCAATTCCCGCTCAAAGGCCCGATGCGCCGTGATCAAGGCCATCCTGAACGTACCCGACGGGACCGGGCTTTTGGCGCGGGGGAAGACGACGCTCAGGACACGGTCGTCCCGGTTGGGATCAGACGGGTGGTGCGGGCCAGCGGATGAGGATACCGAGAACGGCGATGACCAGGACCGCGGTGCCCAGGACCAAACCGACCACCCAGCGCTGGTTCTCCCTGTCGCGTACCGCGGCTTCCTTATCGCGCCGCTCCGCGTCTTCGCGAAAGCTGGCCATGTCCGTTCGAAACCCTTCCAGGGTCGCGGCAAGATCGGCTTTCATGATCTCCATATCCTTCTGTACGAGCGCCAGCTGCTTCTCCAGCGCGCGGGTGTCGGGTGTGTCGGTTATTGTCTCAACTTAA
>JAPOUP010000261.1 GCA_026708635.1 Rhodobacter sp. | reverse complement strand
GCCGAGAACGCGATCCATCGCCTGAAACTCATAGTATTGGTAATAGCTCATGCTTCGTTCCCCACAAAGCCGGACCAGGCAGTTTCTATGGCAGAGTCTGGCCGACCCTGAAAGAGGCCGCCGAGGCCGCCTGGGTATCCAGAGGTGATGAATTTCGATTCTTGGCGGTTTATGAACTCCCCGGCGCCACTCCGTCCGGGGTGTCCCTCAGGGAGGCCGCGCCCGAAGGAACGCCTCGGCGGGCGTCAGGTAGCCCAGCGCCTTCCCGGGACGCGCGTTCAGGCGGTCCTGGACGGCCCTGGCCCCGGCGTCCGCCACTTTCCAGGCAAGTCCGTGCCCTTGGGCAGGTACCCCCGCACCAGGCCGTTGGTGTGCCCGGTCGGGCCGCGCTCCCGGGAGTGGTAGGGCCGCGGGAGGAGGAAGTCCGCGCCCAGCGCCCTGGACACCCGCGCGTGGTCCGCGATGGAAACCGGAGATTCCGCAGGTGGTGACAGACGTGGACGTCAGGCCTCTGCCTTGCTCGTCCATGACGGTCAGCCTTACCCGGCACTGGATCTGCGTGTGGATGATCACGCTGCTCCTTTGCCGGAATTACGTCGCTTGATGGCTGTTTCCGAAGAGCGTTTCGCATTATTCAGACCCGTAATCCCGACGCGGGAGAACCCTTACGGCCTCATGGACTGCACCCCGCTTGATTAGGCTATCGCGGAAAAAGAACGCCAAATGGCCGAGGACGGGCTTTTATCTCGTTCGCACGCCACGACACCTTCTGGATGGAAAGACATCGAAAATGCAATTGCGCGCCTATCACGAGTACCCCTCCCGCCGTTCTCCGGTTCTGGCTCAAAACATTGTAAGCACATCACAACCTCTTGCCGCCCAAGCGGGGTTGTCGATGCTTGCACGTGGCGGGAATGCGGTGGATGCAGCCATTGCGGCGGCGATTACCCTGCCAGTGGTGGAACCGACAGGCAATGGGCTGGGATCTGACGCGTTCTGCATCTTCTGGGACGGGAAAGAGCTTCATGGCCTCAACGCCTCGGGACGGTCACCGGCTGCCTGGACGCCGGAATATTTCAAAGGCCACGAAGTCATGCCGTTTCATGGCTGGGACAGTGTTACGGTCCCGGGTGCAGTTTCGGGCTGGGTTGCATTGTCGGAACGGTTCGGCGTGCTGCCATTCGAAACCTTGTTTGAACCTGCGATCGGATACGCAGAACGCGGCTTTCCGGTCCCCCCGATCATCGCCAGACTTTGGAAAAACGCAGAAACGAACTTAGCGGAGTTTCCGGGCTTTGCGGCCACCTTTCTGCCAGACGGTCGAGCGCCGGTTGCAGGCGAACTTTACAGTAATCCCGATATGGCGCAGTCGCTTCGCCTGATCGCGGAAACCCGTGGTGCCGCATTTTACGAAGGCGTTTTGGCGGAAAAGATCGAGAGCTTTGCCAAAGAACATGGCGCCGCGATGCGTGTATCCGATCTTGCCGCTCACCAGGCCGATTGGTGCGGAACCATTCAACAAAGCTTTGACGAGGTGCACCTGCGCGAGATCCCCCCCAACGGCCAAGGTATTGCGGGCCTTATGGCGTTGGGCATTCTCGATCACACGGGCCTGCGCGATTTGGAAGCGGACGACCCGCGCGCGTTGCACTTGCAGATCGAGGCGATGAAACTCGCTTTAAAAGACACGGAAAGCTACGTGGGCGATCTGGACCATATGACGCGTGTCACGCCAGAGGCGATGCTTGATCCGGATTATCTGAAAGCTCGCGCGGCGTTGATTGATCCGACCCATGCCACAGATTTCGCGACGGGCACACCTCCCGCGCGCGGGACGGTCTATCTGACGACCGCAGACGCCTCGGGCATGATGGTGTCATTCATCCAGTCCAACTACGCTGGGTTTGGCTCGGGGGTTTGCGTGCCGGGCACGGGGATCAGCCTGCAAAACCGGGGCGCGGGGTTCTCTCTAGATCCTACAAGCCAGAATGTTGTTGCACCCGGCAAGCGGCCTTTTCACACAATCATCCCGGCGTTTCTGATGAAAGGCGACGCACCTTTGATGAGTTTTGGGGTGATGGGCGGTCCGATGCAGGCACAGGGCCATTTGCAAATGACGCTGCGCACGCAATTGTGGGGGCAGGATGTTCAAATGGCGGTCGATGCGCCACGATGGCGGATAAACGGCGGGTTGGGGCTTGCCTGCGAGACGACGTTCCCTGAGGCAACTCTGCAAGCGCTGGCCGGTATGGGCCACCAGATTGACTGGGAAGCGCCGGACAACGCCTTTGGCTTTGGCGGTGCGCAACTAATCGCGCGGCTCGAAAACGGAACTTACGCAGCTGGGTCCGACGCACGAAAAGACGGACAGGCTGTCGGGTTTTGACGAAAGCCAAGCCCAGGAGCCTCTTGCACAATTATCGCGATTCCGGCGGCCGTGGCCCCCCGCATCCGCCGGGGTTCCGGTACCGGATCCGGCAGGCACCCGGAGCGTCTCAGTGCGCCGAAGCGTAGCGGATTATCGCATTCTGTCGCCCGTCGGGCACCTTCCGCGCATAGCTCTGCCCGCGCCGTTCGCCTCCGAGGGGCAGCTATGGCGGCGGACGTTGGTGCCGGAACCGGCGGCGTCAGACGGTGAGCCGCATCAGCCGGTCGACGGTCAGGGCGAGCACCCCCAACATAAGGTTGCGGGCAACCTTCAGGTGCCCGCACACCCGGACGTGCCGTCCTCCGCAGGAATCCCTCAGGGCGGAGTTCACCCGCTCCACGCTCGACCGCTTCCTGTAGCGCACCCGGTCGCGGCGGACGTGGCCCGCGTTCCGCTGCGCCCACGCCTCGGTGCCGAGACGCTCCCCTAGGCCGGCGCCCGGCGGGGGTTGGCGTCGATGATCACCACCTGCCCCGTCAGGCGGGCGTGGACGCCGATTTCCCGGGAGTCGCAGGCCGCGTGGTGGTGGTGCAGGTGCCGCTCCATCTCCGCCGGGCCGCCACGAACCTGCGGGGCCTCTCGCCCAGCGGACCGCCCTCGGCCAGGAACGGGAAAAGTTCCCCCTGAAAGCGATGCCGGGCCTCTGATACGAACCGACCTACGGACATGGGGCCGTCTCCCTGTATGTAGTGGATTCAACACCTTCAGCATACCGGAGGGACGGCTCCACATCCAGGCCAGCCGTCGAAAAACCCGTTTTCCGGGAAAAACCGCTCGACCGCGGAGTTCCGCAAGAGGCTCATAGAAAAGTCTTTTCGGCTTGCGTCAGGCCTTTACCGTTTTGATCCAACTTTGCTTGCCGTAATTGCAATAAAGCAGCGTCATCGCCTAGCATCATATCGGAATAATTTAATCGCTTTCGAATTTTGAAAGTGTGGGAGGTGCAATGGAACTCAAAAGTGTTACTGGTTCGACGCTGGAAGAACGGTTGGCTTAACTGGGGCTTGAGTTGCCCCCGTACCGGAGGCGGTCGCCGACAATGTGACCCACAGTCAGATCGGCAACATCATCTACACCTCAGGCATGTTGCCGTGGATCAATGGCGAGTTGCGGTTCACTGGCCTCATGGGCGACGAGGAATTTTCGACATGCCGCGTGCGTTGACTGGCGCGTCTCACCTGGTCAACACTGTCTTTGGCGATGCGGGCGCGCATTCGCGGATGATCTATTCAAACCCATCGATGCCGATTGACTGCGCCACGCTCGTCGTCTTCTGGACGGAGATCTAGCGAGGGCCGTTGATCTGACACAGGAATTTATTGATCGCACTGGGATCTTCGAAGTGGGCAGTACGCTTGTATCCGAAACTTATCATTTGCGCCTCTGGCACATCCTGGCGCGTCCAGGTGAGCGGCCAAAAGTTCATACCCACGCTCTGAACTACTTTTGGACAATTCACGGGTCGGGTCGCGCCAGAAACCACCAGTCAGATGGAACGCATTTTGATGTGGATTACGAGACTGGCGACACAAAGCATTTCACCTTCGCCGAAGGTGAAGCCATGACGCATAGTCTTGAAAACACTGATGATACTGACCTGATCTTTCGACCGTTGAGTTCAAGAACTCGGCGAATGAACCCTTACCGCGGAATGAGGAGGAAGCGGCAGGCTAACAAACCCGAACCAGCAAGACTGCGCCAATCGCGGCGCAAACGTGGTCGCCCTAGCGGCCGCGACCAAAACAGCCATGCCTGCGCAAGCAGGAAAAAGGGAGGACTAAATCATGACTAATGTTACCCGCCGTGGATTTGCCGCAGCGATTGGAGCCGCAGGCGCCGCAACGCTGGCCGCTCCGGCAATCGCGCAGGGCAAAAAAGAACTGCGCATGTTGATGGCCTGGCCAAAGAACTTTCCGGGCCTTGGCACGAGCGCTGAACGCTTTGCCCAACGGGTGAACACGCTGTCGGACGGCAACATCTCAATCCGCATTTTTGGCGCAGGAGAGATCGTGTCACCATTCGAGGTTCTGGACGCTGTGGCCTCCGGAGCGGGCGACATGACCCACGACACCTCTTACTATTGGCTCGGAAAGGATCCGGCTTTTGTCTATTTCGCCGTTGTTCCGTTTGGGCTGACAGCGGACGAGCATTTTACCTGGCTCAAGTTTGGCGGTGGCCAAGAGCTTTGGGATAAGCTTGGTGCGCAACATGGCGTCAAACCTCTTGCCGTCTGCAACACGGGCGCACAGATGGGCGGCTGGTTTAAGGAAGAGATCACTTCCACCGCAGACCTTCAGGGCAAGAAAGTCCGCTATCCAGGAATTGGTGGCCAGATGCTGGCCAAGTTGGGCGCTATCCCCACCAACATCCCCGGCGGCGAGCTTTTCACGGCGCTACAGTCGGGCACCATCGACGGCTTGGAATGGGTCGCACCATGGAATGACTTGGCCTTCGGATTCCATCGCGTGGCGAAACACTATTACTACCCCGGTTTCCACGAAATGGGGCACTCGTTATCGTCCTACGTCAACCTCGACGTTTGGAACAGCATGTCGGAAAGCGAGCAGGCAATCGTTCAAATCGCCGCCGACGCCGAATACGCCGTTGGTCTGGCCGAGTTCAATGCGCGCAACCCTGCGGCCCTCGATCAGTTGGTCAACGAGCATGGCGTGCAACTGCACCAGTGGCCCGATGACATCGTCGCAAAGATGCAAGAGATCCTGCCGGGCGTCATGCAAGAGCATGCGGCGAAAAGCGAAATGGCCACAGAAATCTCCGCTAATTGGACGGCATTCCGTGATCAGCAGCGCGCTTGGGGCAACGTGACCGACTACATCAACGCTGGCCTCAAGAAAGGGTAATGCGTGACGGCCGAACCGTTGATCTTGGGCCAAATTGGTCTGAGCTTTCATACAGCGGCTGCGGCCGTGTTGGCCGAGGTCCTCGAGGGCCTCGGCCACACAATCGAAATTCGGAAGCGCCCCACGAAGACATGTGCGCGATGCTGGGTAGGACCGATGTTGACCTTGTGTGCTCCGCTTGGCTGGCTGCCTCGCACGGCGAATACATCGCCCCGTTTGAGGAACAGCTGGAAAAGCTCGCCGTGATCTACACGCCCTATTGCATCTGGAGCATCTCCAAAGATGCGCCCGCCGATATCACATCTGTTGAGGATTTGGCGAAGACCGAGGTCGCGGCGCGGTTCCGCAAACTGGTTCAGGGGATCACGCCCGGCGCCGGAATTAGCCGCTTCTCTCGGCAAATGATCGTGGATTACGGGCTTGAAGAGCATGGATTTCATTTCGAGAACGGCACTGTTGACGATTACTGCGGTGCCTACTTGGAGGCGACGGCAGCAGGTGATCTGGCCACCGTACCGCTTTGGCACCCCCAGTGGCTGCACACCGAGGCGAAGTTGCGGGAACTTAAAGACCCAAAAGGTCTTTTGGGTGGCCAGGACGATGCGACCATGGTTTTGCGCAAAGATGCCGCCCACAAGCTGAAGCCGGCAGGTCTGCAATTCTTAAGACATGTGTCGCTTGGCAATGCGGTTGTGTCCGAGCTCGATCAGGCGATTTGCCGAGAGGGTTTGACAGCGCGCGATGCTGCCAAGCGCTGGATCGGCGAGAACCGCTCCTTCGTCGATGATTGGTTGGCTTGAGCCATGGCCGAGCGTTTGGATCACCTATCGGGCGACACCATGATCGACCGTATCGTGCACGGCGTCGGGATCGTCGCCCGCTGGCTCTGTCTTTTGCTTGCGCTCCTGCAATTTGGTGTCGTCGTTGCGCGATATCTGTTCGAGACAGGTTCGGTCATGGCACAAGAAGCGATCCTGTTCACCTTTGGGGCCATGTTCATGTTGGCGCTTGCGGACGCACTGAAGAATGGGCGCCATGTGCGTGTCGACATGATTTTCCACGGGTTGCAGCCCCGGGCACAGCGCCGGATTGACGCAATCGGGATTGTTGTCTTCCTGCTGCCACTTTGCGGGTTCATGCTGTACCTCGCGTTTCCTTATGTGATGAACTCCTGGGCCGCACTTGAAGGCTCACGCGAAGCGGGCGGTTTGCCTGGGGTGTTTCTTCTTAAGACCGTAATTCTCATTGCGCTGGTTCTCGTCATCGCTCAGGCCCTGATGATTTTGCGTCGCTGCATCCAGCGCTGGAGTGAATGATCATAGAACTCGCCAACGTCTTTCTGACTATCTTTGTCATCGCGCTATTGATGTGCTTGATGTCAGGTTTCCCGGTCGCTTTCGTCCTCGGCGGCGTGTCCCTCCTGATGGCAGGACTGGGTGCGCTGTTTGGCGTGTTTGACACGTCTTTCCTGATCGCGATGCCGCAGCGGATTTATGCGGCGATGAACAACGACATCCTGCTGGCCGTGCCGCTATTCGTTTTCATGGGAGCGATGCTAGATCGGTCGGGGATTGCGACCGAGCTGTTGGACGGCATTGGTCGACTATTTGGCAAACGCCGTGGCGGTCTTGGCTACGCTGTGACACTGGTCGGCGCGCTGTTGGCAGCTTCGACAGGGATCGTCGGGGCGACGGTGACCACGATGGCTCTGTTGTCTTTGCCCATCATGCTGAAATGGGGATACTCGAAACGGCTTGCCTCTGGCTCGATATGCGCGGCTGGCACCCTGGGACAGATCATTCCACCGTCGCTCGTTCTGGTCCTTTTGGCCGACACAATCTCGGCTGCTTATCAGAAATCGCAGTTAGAGCAGGGTGTGTTCTCGCCCGACACTGTTTCGATCTCCGATCTTTTCGCGGGGGCCATTGTGCCGGGCTTCATCCTCGTGCTGGCTTATCTGACATATCAGATCATTCTCGCTACTTTGAACCCGAACGTGAGCCCGGCCCCACCCGATGATGAGGAGATTGACGAAATCTCGAAACGTGATTTATCAATGCGTCTGGTGCCACCGCTAACGCTTATCATCGGTGTTCTCGGGTCGATTCTGGGTGGTGTTGCGACTCCAACAGAGTCGGCATCTATAGGCGCAGTTGGGGCCATACTTTTGGCCGGGTTCGGCACGGAACGACGCGGGATGGCCAATGCGGGGCTGCTTTTGCTTGGCGCTGCCGTGCTCCTAAAGCTCGGTATCTCTGACCTAGGGCTGTCACTCTTTATGGAGCGTGCTCTGGTCGCAGTCCCGATGCTCGGTTTTCTTGTACTTTTGTTGGCTGCGCTGCGGAGCTTGCTGGCATCTGGCAACTTGGATCGCACCTGCGTAGAGACAGCGTGCCTGAGTGCTATGGTCTTCATGATCCTGATTGGCGCTGCCATGTTATCGCTGGTATTCCGTGGGTTTGGCGGGGAAGAAACAGTGCATCACTTGATCGAAAGCGTTCCGGGAGGCCCGATGACGGCGCTGGCCATGGTGATGCTGGTGATGCTTGTTTTGGGGTTCATTTTGGACTTCATCGAGGTGATCTTTGTGATCGTGCCGACCGTGGCGCCGGTCTTGCTGCTGTCTGGCATTGACCCGATCTGGCTGGCGATACTGATATCGCTCAACCTGCAAACATCGTTTTTGACGCCGCCTTTTGGCTTTGCGCTCTTTTACTTCCGATCCTCGGCACCGCCGGAAATTTCGACGCGAGACATCTATGTCGGCGTTCTGCCATTTATCGCAATTCAGCTCCTCGTTCTGGGCTTGGTTGCGTTCTTCCCGGATATATCGACCTGGCTTCCTTACGCTTTGCGGTGAGGACGCATGATGGCTGACTCTCCGCCGAACAAAAGTTGGGATACACCCCCAATCAATGGTCGAAACTTGCAGTTTCTGGGTGTTTTCTTCACAATTCTCGATAAAGTTGTTCAGTCGATTGCCCTGAGTACAGACTACGCATGGGCAGGCAGTATCTGTTAGGGAGGCATGCATGGAACTTTCGAAAAATGTTGTGCCAATGCACGCGCTTAAACACTATTTGCAAAGTCGGTCAGCGACGCGACCCATGGCACAAGAGGTTCGGTCTGCTTTTGATGCAGCGACATACCGGACGGACCAACTACACCGACACGATTATTTCGAACTTTATTTTGTGGACGAAGGACATGGACGTTGTCTGGCGGACTCCACCAACTATCACATCCCGCCGAAGTCGGTCTTTATAGTTCCGCCCGGTACAATGCATTGCTGGAACGTTAGCGACACAATGGACGGCTTCATCGCTCGTGTTCCACTGATTGAAGGTCACGCGTTTCTAACCGGCACAGATATTCGCCCAGAGACTTTCCCGATTGATCCTGATGTGCACCCTCATTTGCTTGCCTTGTTGCGTTGGATTGTGGCCGACGATCCAAAGGACGACGCACGACGCACGCCGATTTCTCGGATGCGATGGCGGCTCTTGTTTGAAAGCCTGTCGGATCAAGCGCAGAAATCGCCGCAAACGCCTGACCGCACGTCGACAAAAGAAATTTCGGCGGCCTTCATGTCTGTTCTTGAGCGGAAATATCATCTTCGTTGGGGCGTTCAGGACTACGCGAAAGCCTTGAAGGTAAGCCGCAGCAGCCTGCTGCGCGCGACACAAGCGGCCTACGGATGTTCGCCTGCGGAGCTTATCCAGCAGCGCAGTCTCAAGGAGGCAGAGCGCCTATTGACGACAACTGACCACACCTGCGCAGAGATAAGTGAGGCACTTGGTTACCTTAGTCAGGCACAGTTTACGCGGGCGTTTTCGAGCCATTTTCGAGAGGTCCCAACTGTTTACAAACGCCGACGTTTGGAACTTGCCGCAGATATCGGCGCAAACTGACTTCGGAACCGATGCAAGGCGTCAAACCGGTGAAGTGAGACGCCAAAGACACCGAGGCGTGTACCGGGTTAACCTTCTGAAAAGGATCGGCTAACGCGGCTGATCGTCAACTTTCCCGGAGGTCCCATGAGTTTCTTGCATCCTGATTACATCCACCCATCCAGTAGTGATGACCTGCCGTATTCGCTGGATCACTTGGACGCGCTCATGGATGCCGCAGGAATTGACGTCCTTCTCGCGACGTCTAAGCACAGCGTTCGTTATCTTCTGGGCGGGTATCAGTTCATCTTCTTTTCCGCGATGGATGCGATTGGGCACAGCCGCTATCTGCCGGTATTGGTCTATGTCAAAGGGCAGCCCGATGGCGCCGCGTTTATTGGAAACAAGATGGAAGGCGGCGAAGGGCAAAACCATCCCTTCTGGGTGCCCAGGTTTGAGCCGGCAACATGGAACGCGACTGAGCCCGTTGATCTGGCAGCAGCCCACCTTAAGGAACGCGGTATCTCCCCCGAGCGGATCGGGATCGAACCGTCCTTTATCCCAATCGATGCCTATCAATCACTGCAAACCGCTTTTCCGGCCGCCGACTTGCGCAATGCCACCGGCGTGCTTGAACGCTTACGCGCTGTGAAGAGTCCGACGGAGCTGAAACTGCTTAAGCTTGCGACCGAAAAGATTAGCGCCTCAATAGTAGCCACTGTGCAAGCCACGCAGGAGGGATGGTCCAAGTTTGAGGTCATCGAAAAAATCAAAGCTGAAGAGTTGAGCCGTGGATTGATGTTCGATTACTGCCTGCTGACCTTGGGTGCGAGCCATAACCGCGCGGCATCCTCGCAGACTTGGCAAACAGGCGAAGTCCTCTCGATTGATTCAGGTGGTAACTACACTGGCTACATCGGCGACATTTGCCGTATGGGCTTTTTGGGTGAACCAGATGCGGAAGCCAAAGACTTGCTTGCACAGGTTGAATCTGTTCAGCAAGCGGCCTTCGCCAAGATCGCTCCCGGGACGCGTGGCGGAGATGTGATTGACGCCGCAAACGCCGTGAAAGCCAGCATCGACGGTGCGAGCTACACCGACTTTTACGCACATGGTATGGGGATCATCACGCATGAAGTCCCCTTTCTAGTGAAAAACCATCCGGTTACCTATGAGGCCGAGGATGCCGACCAACCGTTGCAAGCTGGTATGGTTGTGTCCGTAGAGACGACCATGCTGCACCCAACCCGCGGCTACATAAAGTTGGAAGACACAGTTGCTGTGACGGAAACCGGCTTTGAGCTGTTCGGAGCGGACGCGCGCGGATATACGTTGGGAGGGCAATAGTCGGCCTTTCCAGCATTCTAAATGCATGGGGTGCAATCGAAAAGGCTCAGTTCAGAAATCGTATGCAATCTTCAGTCCGCTCTGACATAATTTTAGCAAATTAGGGCCCGTTGACAGTCATCTCGCGGCGACCACGCCAGCGACGAGGTGAATCCTGGCGGCAAAGCTCTCGTCGGTCTTGTCGTAGCGGGTCGCGATTGCCCGGAACTCCCTGGTCTTGGCGAATTTTCCGAAAATTTTGTTTAAGATAGGCCAAGTTCCATCCAGCCATAAGCGGAATCATGGCCATCCATTGTCGCCGGAGGGAAAACCGGGTCGCGGACGTCCCGCGATCGTGCGTGGCGACCTGACGGATCAGGACGCAGCCGGTTGATTGATGGAGAAAAGCCTTTTCGCGGTTTTCGGCGACCGATTCCGGAAAGACGCCTTTTCACCGAACCAGCCGCGCTTATGGAACGCCCGGAAAGACCCTCAGGGAGTGAGGCGTCGAACTCGCGCGGTCCGCTCGATAGCG
>JAPOUP010000096.1 GCA_026708635.1 Rhodobacter sp. | reverse complement strand
TCATTCCGGTCCGGTCCCGGTGGCGAGGGCGCGGGCACCGTCCAGATAGACGCTGGGTACGGTCAGGCCGCCGGCGCGGGCGCGTGTGACGGCGGCGGCGCGCCGGTCGCCCGGCAGCCGCGCGCCCTCAAGTCCGGCGATCAGGCCAAGGAGCGCCTCGATCCGGTCCGTGAAGGCGGCGCCGTCATGGGGCTTGAGGGCAATGAGCGTCTGGCCCGAGCCCGACGGCGGGCCGTCGGCGGTGAAGAAGGAGGAGACGTCGGTGCTCGCGTTCGCGGCGGTGAAGGTGGCGGACAGGATTTCCACCATCAGCGCCAGCGCCGTACCCTTGGCTCCGCCAATGGGCAGCATGGTGCCGGCTAGGGCGGCCTCGGGATCGGTTGTGGGCCGCCCGTCGCCGTCGAGCGCCCAGTTACGGGGAATTGGCTGGCGGGTCTTCATCGCGTTCATCACCTTGCCACGCGCGACGACCGAGAGCGAAAGGTCGATCACCAGGGGAGGGCGGTTCCGGCGCGGCGCGGCGAAAGCGATGGGGTTGGTGCCGAAGACCGGTACGTTCGCGCCCGAGGGTGCCATCGCGGCCGGAGCGTTGGCGAACATGAGTCCGATAAGCCCCGCCGCCGCGATCCTATCCACCTGCACCGACAGCGCGCCGCAGTGGTGGGATCGCGTGACGGCCATGCTGGCGCTGCCCTGCGCCTCGGCGGCGTCGATTCCCCAGGTGACGGCCCGGTCGAGGGCAGGGTAGGCGAAGCCGTTCCCCGCGTCTATCCTCGCCGATCCCGGCGCGATCGCCTCGACTTGCGGTACGGCGTGGCCATCGACCTTTCCGGATCGCGCCTGCGCGACATAGTCGCCGAGACGCGACAGGCCATGCCCGACCTGTCCCTCGGCCTCCGCCGCCACAAGGGCCCGCGCCACGGACGCGGCGTTCGTCTTGGAGACTTCATTGGCGGCGAGGGCGTCGGTGGCCAGGGTTTCCGCCGCGGCAATCGATATGGTCTCGGTCGCCGGCACCGCAGCGCCCCCCCGTCAGGCGCTGCGGTAGAGCTTGGTCATCGAGAATTCCCGGTGGCCGAGCGCCTCCGCCGCCGTATGGCGGCCGTTGGCGGTGCGGCGGATCATGTCTATGAGGGCTTCACCCGCTTCATCGATCGTCATTTCCCGGCGCAGTATGCCAGAGACGTCCACGTCGACGTGCTCGCCCATGGTGCGCACGGTGCGTGGATTTGCTGTGATTTTGATCACCGGCACGATCGGGTTGCCCACGACATTGCCCTGGCCGGTCGGGAACGTGTGCACCACCGCGCCCCCCGCGGCCATCAGCGTCACGCATTCGGCCGCGGCGGAGGACGAGTCCATGAAGTAAAGCCCCGCGCCCGAGGCCGGCTGCTCCGCCGGACCGAGGATGTCAACGTACCTCGATGTCCGGCCGATCTTCTCGAGATTTCCGAGCGCTTTTTCCTCGATCGTGGTCAGGCCGCCCTCGATATTGCCTTTGGTCGGCTGGCTATCGCTGAGGTCATCGGTTTGATGCGCGAAGATAACCTCGTCCTGATAGGCCTGCCACATCTCATACCAGCGCCCGCCCACTTCCTCGTTTACGGCGCGCTTGCGGCAGATGTGCTCCGCGCCCGTGATCTCCGAGGTTTCGCCGAAAAAGCCCGTTATGCCCTCGGGCAGAAGCTTGTCGTACATATTCCCGACCGTCGGGCAGGAGCCAAGACCTGTCGTCGTATCGCTCTCCCCGCACTTGGTGGAGATCCAGAGTTCGGAGACGCCGCATTCCTCCCGCCGCAGCTCCGTGGAGAAGTGCACGAACTCCTTCGCCGTCCAGGAGGCCGCGCGGACCGTCTCTAAATCGCCCTTTTGCTCGATCGAGAATTCGGCGACCCGCTTGCCGGTCCCGCGGATGCCCTCGGCGATGCGTCCGGTCCAGCCGGGTTCGATGCCGATCACCACGACGGCCGAGACATTCGGATTCGCGCCGGTTCCGATCATGGTTCGGAAGTGCAGATCCAGATCCTCCCCGAACTGCAGCCGACCATAGGCATGCGGGATCGCGAGGGTACCCTTGACGTTATTGGCCACCGCCTCGCACGCGGCGTTCGAGATGTCGTCGACCGGCAGGATGACGACATGGTTGCGTACGCCCACGCGCCCGTTTTCGCGTCGGTAGCCCATGAAGGTCATGTTGGAGTACTTAGTCATGGCCGCGCCTCCGCTACCAGCGTTTCGTTTTGAGGTTATGGGTGTGAACGTGCCCGCCCCTGGACACGCCGACGATGACCTTCCCGATATCCTCGCCGTACTTTATCGCGGTATCGCCGGTCTTCAGGTCGATCAGCGCGATCTTGTGCCCGATCGGTACGTCGGTCTCGGCGGTCAGGCGAAAGGTGGAATTGTCATGCGTGACGCAGCACAGCATATTGGTGCCCGCGGTCAGTCCCTCGACCACCACGACGCCAACGTTGTCGGCCCGTTCATGCACCAGGAGGTGGGGGATTTCGTTCGGGGTGGGATTCGACATGGGCGTCTCCGGTGTCAGGCTGGTTTGAGAATGATCTTTGGCGCCGCCACGCGGCCGGCGCGTATGTCCGCGAAAGCTTGGGGGCCCGCCTCGAGGGATCGCGTCTCGACCCAGTCAAGCGGACCGAGACGGCCGTCGGAAATCGCCGCGGCGGTGTCCTGGAAATCCCGTGCGGTGTAGGTATAGGTGCCGATGAAGGTGATTTCCTGCAGGGTCATACGGCGGATATCGAGCCCGCCCGAGGCATCGCCGAGACCGATATGCAGTATCACGCCGCCGGGGGCGGTACGGGCCGAGGCGATGGCGCGCGTCGCGGCGTGACCGACGGCGTCGACCACGAGGGCGAACGTGCCGTCGGGATCCGCCACGGTGGCCACGTCGGTTCTTTTGGAGAGATAGCGGCGGCGTAGGTCGCCGCTCTCCGACAGGGTCACGCGCTCCACTCCCATGGCCCTGAGGGCCAATACCGCGGCCAGCCCGATGGCGCCGCCCCCGATCACCAATGCGTCGCGGCGCATAGCGGGATGGAGCGCCGCCAGGCCAACGCGCGCGGCGTGCCAACTGACGGCGAGAGGTTCGGTAAGGGCCGCGGTCCTCAGGGGCACGGTATCCGGCACGGTCACCAGATTCCGCTCGGGTATGGAGATCATCTCGGCGAACGCGCCCTCCCGCGGCGGCATGGAGATGATCTGGCGGTTCGGGCAGATATTCTCGCGGGCCGATTTACATGCCGGGCAATCGCCGCAGGTCACCAGCGGATTGACCGTCACCCGTTCGCCGGCCCGTGGACCGCACTCGATCACTCCGGCGGCCTCATGGCCAAGGATCAGGGGTGCGGGACGCCGGTCATCATGTCCGAGATACGCATGCATGTCGGACCCGCAGATGCCCGCGCTGTCGACGCGAACCAGGACCTCGTCCGCCATTGGCTCTGGAATCGGCCGGTCCCCCAGCTTCATCGCCCGCGGTCCCGTATAGACAAGCGCCTTCATGCCGTGGCGGCTCCGCCGACGGATACCCCAGCCCGTTCCGGGAAACATCGACGGTCCCCTGCATCCGGGACGGGTGCCCGGACGTCCGGATCCGTCCCGGCCCCGATGCGGTCGGAATGGATCCGCGCGGCGCCGCGTTCGGCTCGTCCGGGAGCGGCGGTGACGGCGATGTCGGACACCTCGTCTTCCGGCGGGATTGCGGCATCGGCGGGAGCCCCGGTCAGGGGCGCCGCCTCCGTTACCGCCCCCGTAACGGACGTCCGGCAGGCGCCGACCATGCCGCGGAAACGGGGATGACCGGCTTCAGCCATCGGCCGACAGGCGGAAAGTCTCGTTGGGGAAATACTTCCTCAGGCGGATTTCGGCGGTGCGGGCGTGGGCCTCCATTCCCTCGAGCCTGGAAATCCTCGCGGTGGCTTCGGCCACCGGCCGCGCCCCGCTGCGCGTGGCGCGCTGCCAGGTTACGATCTTCATGTATTTGTGCACGCTGAGACCGCCCGTATAGCTCGCCGCGCCCGAGGTTGGCAGGACATGGTTCGTTCCGCTTGCCTTGTCTCCGAAAGCCACCGTTGTCTCCTCTCCCAGAAAGAGTGAGCCATAGCAGTTAAGCCTCGCGAGCCACCAGTCGAGATCCCCGGCTTGTACCGTAAGATGCTCCGGCGCGTATGTGTCCGATGTCGCCGCCATTTCCTCTCGGTCGGCGCAGACGATCACCTCGGCGTAATCACGCCATGCGGCCGTAGCGTTCTCGCGGTTCAGCTCCGGCAGGTCCTCGATCAGGCGCGGAACGAGGCGCATGACCTCTTCGGCCAGTTCCCTATGGTCCGTCACCAGCCAGACCGGCGAATTGTATCCATGCTCGGCCTGGCCGACGAGGTCGGCGGCCACGATCTCGGGGTCGGCGCTCGCGTCCGCCAGAACCAGGCTGTCCGTCGGGCCCGCGATCATGTCGATGCCGACCCGGCCGAAAAGCATCCGTTTCGCTTCCGCCACGAACTGGTTGCCGGGACCGACAAGGATATTGGCTTTCGGCAGGCCGAACAGGCCAAAGGTCATGGCGGCCACTCCCTGCACGCCACCCATGGCCATGATCCTGTCCACGCCACAGATATGCGCGGCGTAGACGATCGCGGGCGCGACCCCGACGCCGTCCCGGGGAGGCGAGCAGGCCACGATATGCCGGCAGCCGGCGACCTTGGCCGTGGTGACCGTCATGATGGCGCTGGCGATGTGGCTATAGCGCCCGGCGGGTATGTAGCAGCCCGCGGCGTCGACGGGGATGCTCTTCTGTCCGGCGACCAGGCCCGGCAGGACCTCGACCTCTATATCCCTTAGGGTCGCCTTCTGCGCCTCGGCGAATTTTCTTACGTTCGCGTGACTGAACTCGATGTCCTTCCTCAACCGTTCCGGAACCAGGGCCGCGGCGGCCTCGATCGCTTCCCGTGACAGCAGGATTTCGCCATCGTAGCCGTCAAACCTCCTGGCGTATTCAAGTGCCGCGGCGTCCCCTCCGGCCTCGATGTCGTCAAGGATGCGACGCACCGTCTCCCTGGTGTCGGACGCGTCGCTGCGGGAGTGGAGCCTGGCTTTCTTGAGGTATTCGCGGGCCATAGGGGTTATCTGTACACTTCCGGCAGGAGGGAGGTTGAGATTGCCGGGATATACGCGATCAAGAGTGTCACCACTAGCATGAAAAGGACGAACGGGACCGCGCGGTAGGCGATCCTCAGAATCGATTCTCCGGTGATGCCCGATACCACGAAAAGGTTGAGCCCGAGTGGGGGGGTGATGAATCCGACGCCGAGCGCCGTGATCATCATTATGCAGAACTGAACGTCGTTCATGCCGATATTGTCGGCCAGGGGCTTCAGAATCGGCGCGAGGATCACGATGTTGGGCGTGGTCTCCATCACGCAGCCCGCGGCGATCAGTATCAGGACCATGATGCCGATCAGTACCGCCGGTTCGTTACTGAGCGAGGTCAGCGCGAAGACGAAACCCTGCGGCACGCCGAGCACGGCGAGTGCCTGGGCAAGCGGTAGCGAGAACGCGATGATCGGAAGGATCACCCCGTTGACCTTGGCGGAACTCACCAGCATCGCCGGGAAGTCGGATAGCTTCAGGGTGCCAAGGATAAACCCGATCGCGATGGTTGTCACCACGGCCACCGCGCCGGCCTCCGTGGGCGTCAGCTGTCCCGAAAAGATGCCGTAGAAGATTATGCCCGGCACGAGGAACGCGTACCAGCCGGACCTTACCGACCGCCACAGGTTCCGCCGCCATTCCGCCGCCGTCATGATGCCGCCCCCTTCCCAGAGGTTAAGCCGGTTCATCACGACGTTGGTGAGCAGGATCGAGACCAGGATCAGGAGACCGGGGATAAGGGCGGCGAGGAAGAGGGTTGAGACCGCGATGCCCAGAACGAGCCCGATGATGATATACGCGATGGACGGCGGTATCAGGATTCCGGTGCAGGCACCCGCGGCGACCAGCGCGCAGGCGTAGGGACGCGGATAGCCGGACTCCTGCAGGCGGTCGATGGTCATCCGGCCAACGGCCGCGGCGCCGGCGGCGTCGGAGCCGGAGATGGCGGCGAACATGCCGCAGACCAGCACCGTGGCGGACCCGAAGCCGCCTCTGGCCCAGCAGGTCAACGCTTCGGCCACGTCGAGGAATTTCTTCGAGAGGCCGGTTCGCACCAGAACGTCGCCCGTCAGTATGAACAACGGGACGGCCGTGAGCGCGAAATGATCAATGCCGTGGAACAGGCTCTCGCCGACAAGGCTGAGAGGAAGAACCCCGGACATCATAAGCATCGAGATGGCGGCGGCGCCGATCGCCGCCCAGACCGGGACGGCGAGCGCGACGAGAATCACGAACAGGATGACCGGCAGGTAGAAGTCCCATCCGAGGACCACGGCCTGGTTCTGGAGTTGTTGCCAAAGCATCCGCCGGGCCCCTCAGTCGAACAGCCTGTCGCCCTCGTACGCGGGCCTGCCGTGTCTAAGGTCGCGGACGTCGCGCAGAAACGACTGGACAAGACGCAGCATGACAAGGCTGAAGCCGATGGGTACGGCACTCAGGAACCAGACCTGGCTGATTCTCAGGCCGTGGGTGACCGAACCGAATTCCCAGGACACGAGTACCGTTTCGAATGACCAGTACAGCGCCACCAGAGCCACTCCGAACATCACCAGGTCGCCAAAAATATAGAGCGCCGCCTTTATCCGGGGGCTGACATAGTTCATGATCACGTCGATCCGGATATGGCCTCGTTCCCTGACCGCCGCCGCGGCGCCGATCCAGGCAAGATAGATGAAAGAGTATCGCACGATCTCCTCACCCCAGATCGACGAGTAGGAGAACACCTCGCGTCGGATGACTTCGATGAACATGGTCCCGACGAGCATCACGTAGAAGACAAGCAGTGCCCATCGCTCCGCGTTGCGGTTGACGGCCAATATCGCTTTGTCCATGGTATCCAGCCCTCGCTCGCGCATGTCCCGACGCCACCGGTCCCGTCGTGTCGGGCACGGTGGTGCCGGTCCGTTGCGGGCGGCCCCTCTAGAGAGCCGCCCGGATCGTGGTTACGCGTCGTGCACGTAATGGCGCCCCAAGGTTCCGGCGGCCTCCTCGAGTCTCGCGAACGTGTCCATTGATCCGGACAGATCGACCTTGAACTCATCCCATTCGCTACGCTGGTAACCGCCGACGGACTGCCATTCCGCCAGCTGGTCGCCGCTGAGGCTATGGAACTCGACGCCGTTGGCGATCAGTTCGGACATCGCGTAGGACCGCGCGGCTGGCACCTTCGCCAGATTCTGCGCCTGGGTGATTTCCCCGGCGAACTCGATGCCTTCCCGCACGTCTCCGGGCAGGCTTTCAAACCACTCTAGGTTTATGGAGTAGACCTGGCTGTCGGGCACGGCCTGGGTAAAGGTCACGTGGCTCAGTATCTCGCCGAAGCCGAAGACATGCAGCGCGCCGACCGCCGGGTCCAGCGCGTCGGCCACGCCCTGGCGAATCGCCGAGGGGGTCTCGCCCCAGGCCACCGGCGTCGGATTGGCGCCGACCATGCGGTAGTACTGCTGCAGCATCGCCGAGCCCGGGACGCGGAACTTCACTCCCGCCATATCGCCGGGGGTGATGATGGCGCTGCCGCCCTTGCGTACGGCCACGACCCGCGGATCGATCACGATGTAGAACAATGCCTTGAATCCCGAATCGGCGATCCGTGGATCAACCTCGAGCTTCCAGACATCCGAACTGGTGAGGTTGGTGAACCTCTGGTTGGAGCCACAGAAATACGGCAGGTTGATCAGGTCGACCACCGACGCGAAGGGGGCGAAGTTCGACAGAGAATGCTGGGCGCACTGGATCGTCCCGGTCTGAACCGCCTGGGCCAAAGCGCCGCCGGCGCCGAGCTGCCCGCCGGGCGCGAGCCGCACGTAGACCTTGCCGTTGGTCATGTTCTGGATGTTTTCCTTCAGATCCAGCTGCATGATCGGGTAGCTGCGGGACGCACCGAGAACGTAGGCCGTGGCAATCGTCATGACGTGATCGGCGGCGCCCTCACGCTCGCGCTCCTCCTGGGCGGTCTGCGCCGCGGCCGCGTCTGACCACAGCACTCCGCCCGCGCCCGCCACCAGCGCGGCGGTAAAGCCGCCGGTGGCCGACAGCTTCAGGAAATTCCTGCGTTCGGCTGAGGCAAGCTCGGTACGCTTGTCATTATCTGGCATTTTTCCCTCCAAAGTATGTAATCATTGGTTTCCGGAAACTCCCGACTTCGCCTTGGCTTCGAGTCTGAGTATGTCCGCCACAAAAGCGATCGAGGCGCAGAACAGCAGGATCATTTCGGCTACATTGCCGAGCGGGGCTTGCCCGTTGATCGATCCAAGGGTTACGTTCAGGACGAAACCCGAAAGCATAACGGATGCGATGACCAAGCCCATTCCTACCTCCGTCGACGACGATCCGGCGGTTATCCGTAAGCGCTTGTATTTCGCAATGCAAGATCCCGCGTTTCCGCGAGTCGTCCACACGATCCTCCAGCCACGGACAATCCCCGTGGCGGTTGGCCAGATCGCTCCCGCCGGCGCCGATTTCCTGTCCGACGCGTTCCGCATTGCCGGCACGGCCGCACTCCCCTGGAGGAGCGTTACCGTTCGGACTGTCCGGAATGGCTGGTGAGGCTCGTGCGCCTGCCGCCCCGATCTGCATGGCGAGTCCGGCCCTCACGGGTTGAGGGATCCGGGAACCGGGAGGGCACACCGGGTTTGACACCGCCGGAGGCTCCGGAGCGACCCGCAAGCGGTAACCGGCTGGTGGCGCGGATCGCGCTCGCCGCGTCATTCGCGTCGAGGACGCAGGGAGTTTGGAAAGCGAACCACTGGAGAATCGCATCCCCCGACAATCAAGCGCTGGACATCGCGCCCGGTTTCCGGTAACGGGATAGCGTCCGCAATTTGACATCCGGATGCGGACAGCAAGCTGCCGGGACCGGAGCGAAACACGGCGATGGACATGGACATCCGGGAGTATTTGAGGCCTTTCACGGTTAAGGATAACCGAATGGCGGCGGTAAGCTATTTCGGCACACTCTCCGCGTTTCTGGCCGCGATCTGGGCTTCGGTGGAACTGGTGGACGCGGGCTATTGGTGGGCTTCGGCACCATTGATCGTCGTCATCACCTTCAGCCTGGCGCGGGCCTACGTGCTACAGCACGATACCGGCCACTACTCCCTGTTCCGGGAAAGATGGCAGAACGATCTGGCGGGTCATTTTCTCTCCGTCTTCACGTTTACGCCTTACCGCGCGATGCAGTACAATCACAATATGCACCACGCCTATCTCGGCAATCTGGAGCGTCGCGAAACCACCGAAATCCATACCATGACCGTGCGGGAATGGCGTGACGCGTCTCCCGGCCAACGTCTGCGCTATCGCCTATATCGCAACCCCCTGATTCTATTGCCGGCCGGTGGGTTGTTCACATATTTCATCGCTTACCGATGGCCGAAAAACGCGACCAAAGTCGGTGTTCCGGGCATCATCGCCCATAATTTAATGATGCTGGCGTGGTTCTTCATCCTCCATCAAATGGCTGGCTGGGCCGGACTTGCGGTTTTGGCGACGTCAGCCGTGATCGCTTCCATGCTGGGTGTCTTCATGGTCTACCTGCAGCATAATTTCGAGGATACCTACTGGGACCGCAAACCCGGTCTGGATTTCCGGAGCGCCACTCTTCAGGGTTCGTCATGCCTTGATCTCGGTCACCTTTGGGACATAGGCACCTGCAATATCGCATATCACGACATTCATCATTTCATGCCGGCGATTCCGAGTTACAGGCTTCGGAAAGCGCATCATGGCATGCCCGAGGATCTGGCGCGTCAGCAGCGGCGCATCAAGTGGCCGGAAGCGCTCCGCAGCTTCAGGCTGAAGCTTTGGGACGAGGAATCGCGCCGTTTGGTGCCGTTTCCGCGGGAAGCCGGACACGCTCCGGTTCCGGCTGAGTAGGCGCTTCATCCTGACGGAGGTCCCGTGAAGGGTGGCTCTGGCGGGACGGGAACCGCCTTTGCCAGGGTTCTGGCTGGATATCAGGCGACCCGATTCCGCGCCCTAACGCATGTTGGATGCGAATATGGCATGGGCAGGACTGTCAGACGATGGGCGATAGGCATAGCGTCCGTACGACTGCGCCGGGCGGGCCCTTTACATCTTCGGATCGCTGTCGCTCCGCACCGTCTTCGCTGGGCTTGCAAAGGCCTCCCGTGCCTTGGCGAGATGCTCATCCACCGTGAAATGTCAGGTCCTTTAGGAGGGCGGCGTTGTCGAGCGACCACATGATTTCGTATTGGATCAGCTCTTTGACAACGACGGGCTGCAATGCCTCCAGCTCTGGCTTTTGATCGAATACCCTTTGAACCAGATCATCCAAATCCACTCTATCCACCATCTGCCACAGCTTCCGCCAGCTCGTCCTCATCAATCAGATGGACGTTTCGTCCGACACGCCTCAAATCACGGCTTGCGGCGCTGGGCGTTGCCACCCTCAAGGGGCGTCCAACATCTCGCGTATGCTCCAGGATGTCGCTCGTCGGTCTCTTCGTGTGAGTGAACTCAATGCGCCCGAACGGAGTGTCGAAAACTCCGGCCCTGCCTGTCGTCATCACCGTGATCCCCGCAAGCGGGACTTGTGAGATGACCCCATACTCTGACAGCGCGGATTCCAGGCTGAGATAGTTGTAGTTGCCCCGTCGAAGCGCGACCGCGATCCGTTCGAGCAAATGCGGGCCACGGCGCTCCGTCATGGCAAACACGAACAGCCCTCTTGAAACCCGGCGCAAAACCCCGGCGGAGATCAGGCGGTTCAGACTTTTTTTGAACGCAGCGTCCTTGTCTCGCGGGAAGAGCTTTCTCAACTCCTCCCGCGTAAACAGCACGCGGCCTTTCCGGCTCCAGCCGTTGAGTGTTTCGATTGCTTCAGGCAAGCGCATTACAGCACCCTAATATACGCGAAGGTTACTTTTTTATATCTTTCGCGTATACTTAGATGGCGAATGCCCTTTACTTTTGCAAGGCCCCGTCATTTTCTCAC
>JAPOUP010000122.1 GCA_026708635.1 Rhodobacter sp. | reverse complement strand
GATACCGCATAACCAAACCTCCAACCGGATCATGAAACGGTAATGCATGTCATTTGACCGCCAATCCAGCGCATTCTCGCTCGTAGCAGACATAGGCGGCACCAACACCCGCGTGGCGGTGGCGGACGGCGGGCGCCTGCTCGTCGAAACCGTGCGACGCTACCGAAACGTGGAACATTCCAGTCTGGAAGCGGT
The DNA here is from genome assembly GCA_026708635.1 of Rhodobacter sp. GTDB lineage: Bacteria > Pseudomonadota > Alphaproteobacteria > Rhodobacterales > Rhodobacteraceae > JAPOUP01. The sequence goes on along the minus strand of JAPOUP010000122.1, from coordinate 10,990 downwards.
ATTGCGCGGGTTCCTCAAGGATGCGGGTGGCGTCGACTGCGCCGGAGCCTGCGTCGCGGTCGCCGGACCTGTCAGCGGCTGCGTGGCGGAGCTGACCAATGTCGAATGGCGAATCGACACCGACACGCTGGCCGATGCGTCCGGGACGGAAACCGTGGCGCTACTGAACGATCTCCAGGCGCAGGGCCACGCGCTCGGGCGGATCATGGACACGGACCTGATCGAAATCATTCCGGCGGCGGATCATAACCCGTCGGACACCCGGCTGGTGATCGGGATTGGCACCGGATTTAACGCCGCTCCCGTCCATTTCACGAACTCCGGTCGGTTGGTCATGCCTTCGGAAGCCGGCCACGCGAGCTTTCCGGCCCGGAACGAGGCGGACCTGAACCTGCTTCGGTTTCTTGAGGAAACACGCGGCTTTCCCGACGTCGAGGAAGCCCTGTCGGGCCGTGGGCTGGAAAGCGTCCATGCCTGGCTCGGTAGGGAAGCGGGCGAACCACACCGGTTGACTGCCTCCGATATCATCGCGGGGTTTGAATCCGGCAGCGATCCCAGAGCGGCGGAGGCCATGCGGACATTTGCCCGGCTGCTGGGCACCGTCGCGGGGAATCTCGCGCTTGCCCACCTGCCTTTCGGCGGCATCTATCTTACGGGAGGTGTCGCAAGGGCATTCGCGCCGCATCTCGGCAATCTTGGATTCGGCGAAGCTTTCCGCTCCAAAGGACGATTTACCGACTTCATGCACAGGTTCGGCGTAACGGTCGTCAATGATGATTTCGCCGCTCTCGTCGGCTGCGCGGGCCACCTTGCCGAGATTCGCTCGCAGAAATTGGACTGACGGCACAGCGCTCCCTTCGCGCGGCAAAATCCGAAGCCGCTTCCACCGTCCGGCAGGCGCTTATGCCTCGACATCTATATGTGGCAAACCGCAACCATAGCCGGTCCCGGTCCGCCATCATCGCGCCGGACCCGCTTTTTCCGCGAACGGCCCGAAGCGGGAAGTTCCATGCCCAACATGGAACCGTTTCCGCCACACTTTTTTGCCGAAGCCGGAGGAACAGGTACCCTCGAATGACATGTCGGAAAAACCCGCCCCGGGCATCGAACGGGTTGGCAGTCTGACAGACCGAACGCGACGACGGAGGGCGCAACTGCCGGTCAAACCTGGCGGGGACGGAATCCTGGACGGGGGATCGCGAGCCCCTACGTCAAACGGTCGAAGAGGCTGATGCCGCGAGTGCGGAGAGTGTCGGGACAGGCGCGGGCGACGGAGCCGCACGTAAACCTGACATCGCCTGGAATCCCCCTATAATCACACCAGCATCCCGTCAGCCGCGATCCGGCGTCCGCCGCCCAGATAACTCCCGTGAAGAACTTCAGGCAGATCCACCGAACCATCGGCGCGCTGACCATTCTCCAGAACCGCGATCAGCGTCCGGCCGATCGCGAGGCCCGAACCGTTCAGCGTGTGGACGAACTCCGGCCTGCCACCGTCCCTGGGTCTGAACCGAGCGTTCATACGCCGCGCCTGGAAGTCACCGCAGACGGATACCGAACTGATTTCACGGTAAGCGCCCTGCCCCGGCAGCCAGACCTCGATGTCGTAGGTCCTCCTCGCGCCGAACCCCATGTCGCCGGTGCACAGCACGACGGTTCGATACGGCAATCCAAGACGCTCGAGAATATCCTCGGCACATCGGGTCATGCGCTCCTGCTCGTCAAGAGACCTGTCCGGATGGACAATGGAAACCATCTCCACTTTCTCGAACTGGTGCTGGCGCAGCATGCCCGTGGCGTCCCTGCCCGCGCTGCCCGCCTCCGAACGAAAGCACTGGGAATGCGCCGTCAGCCGGATAGGCAATTCGTCCTCATCTAGAATCGTTTCGCGCACGGAGTTTGTCAGAGTCACCTCCGACGTCGGAATCAGCCACATTCCGTCCTCGGTTCGATAGCTGTCCCCGGCGAACTTGGGCAGCTGGCCGGTGCCATACATCGCTTCCTCACGAACCAGGACCGGAGCGCTGACCTCCGTCAGTCCGTTCTCGGCGGTATGGACATCCAGCATGAACTGCGCCAGCGCGCGATGCACCCTGGCCACGGCCCCCTTGAGCATGACAAACCGCGACCCCGAAAGCTTCGCCGCCGCCCTGAAATCCATCGTCGCCTCAACGGCGGCAAGCTCGAAATGCTCCAGAGCCCGGAAGCCGAACTCCCCGGGCTCGCCCCAGCGGCGGATCTCACGGTTCTCGCTCTCGCCCTTTCCGTCCGGAACATCGTCAAGCGGCAGGTTCGGCAGCCCATGGAGAAGCTCGCGCAGCTCGGCATCCCGTTCCCTGACTTCCCGGTCAAGTTCCAGGATGCTGTCTTTCGTTTCGGCGATGACCCCACGGAGCCGTTCGAATTCCACGCCGTCTCCCCTGCCCTTTGCGACGCCCGCCTCCCTGCTTGCCGCGTTCCGCGCGGCCTGCGCCTCCTCGGCGGCGGCGATCGCGGTTCTCCTGACCGCGTCCACCTGAAGGATAAGATCCGAGACCGGGGCTTCGCCCAGACGCGCCAGGCCGGCGTCGAACGCGGCCGGATTCTGCCGGATCATTCGGATATCGTGCATCGTCTCTCCCGCCGTCAAAACCATGGGAAACCTAGATTGGACCCGCAACGAACGCAACGTGACCATTCACGCGAACCCATCGGCCCCGCGGGCCACCGCCCTGTCGACGCAGGATCGCTGCCGGTACCGATCCGATGTGGTGGGAGACCGCGTAACTCTCCGGATACGTTCCGAAGACCGACCGCGCATCGACCGGCGCCTCGCCACAAACATCACGGAGCGGGAGAATGGAGCCGCGGCTTGCGCACGCGAGCCGTCGCAGCTACTATGTATCGCAATCAAGTGCGGGCCGCAGGCTAGGCGACCCACAGCTAAAGGATCCAAATATGTTCGTAACGCCCGCCTTCGCTCAGGAGGCAGGGGGTTTTGGAGCGTTCGGTAGCTTCATTCCCCTCATCCTGATCTTCGTAATCATGTATTTCCTCCTGATCCGGCCACAGCAGAAAAAAGTCAAGGATCACAGAAAGATGGTAGACTCCCTGCGACGGGGCGACAAGGTTGTGACCCAGGGCGGATTGATCGGCAAGGTTACCAAGGTCAAGGAAGAGAACGAACTGGAGGTCGAAATCGCCCAAGGCGTAACGGCCCGCGTCGTGCGCTCGACGATCGCGCAGGTCCTGACAAAGGCGGATCCCCCCAAGGAATAGGCAATGCTGCAGATCCCCGTCTGGAGACGCGTGGTGATCCTGGCGCTGGTGGCGCTTGGCCTGCTTTTCGCCATGCCCAACTCCTTCTACAACCGAGTCGAGCGGCACAACGACGCAGTGGCCGAGATCGAGATGCTGGGGGAGACACCCGAGCGTCTCGCCGAGCGTGACGCCTGGCCCGACTGGCTGCCATCAACCCTCGTCAGCCTTGGCCTTGACCTCAGGGGCGGTGCCCATCTGCTTGCCGAGGTCCATGTTGAGGACGTTCACGCTGACCGGCTGGACGGATTCTGGCCGGAGGTCAGGGACACGCTGCGCGAGGAACGCGGTGCTGTCGGGACCGTCCGAAGGCAGGACTCGCCGCCAGACGAGCTTCGCGTCCGCATTAGCCAGCCCGAGGGCATGGCTGTCGCACTCGGCGCGGTTCGGGATCTCGCCCGGCCGGTCGTAACGCTGACGGGTGCGGGTTCCACGGACATAGAGGTGACCGGTGACGGCGCCGACATAGTAATCACGCTCTCGGAAGCGGAACGGCTCGCGACGAATGAACGCACGATACAGCAAAGCCTCGAAATCATCCGCCGGAGGGTCGACGAGGTCGGTACGCGGGAACCCACGATCCAACGGCAGGGAAAGGAGCGGATCCTGATCCAGGTTCCCGGAATCGGAAGCGCCGAGGAACTCAAGAACCTGATCGGAACCACTGCGCGGCTGACTTTCCATCCAGTGGTCGGCCGGACCCAGGATCCCGACCGCCCGCCCGGCCCCCGCAACATCATCCATCCCTCCCTGGATGAGGAAGGGGTCTACTATATTCTCGAACGGACACCGGTCGTTTCCGGGGAAGATCTCAATGACGCCCAGCCGGCCTTCGACCAGAACGGACAGCCATCCGTCAATTTCCGCTTCAACCCGACGGGCGGACGGAAGTTCGGCCAGTATACCGCTGACAATGTCGGTTCCCCTTTCGCAATCGTCCTTGATGGCGAGGTGATCAGCGCCCCGACGATCCGTGAGGCGATTCCGGGTGGTTCGGGACAGATCACCGGCCGTTTCACCGTTGAGGACTCGACCCAGCTCGCCATTCTCCTGCGCGCCGGCGCACTGCCCGCGGAGATGACCATTCTCGAGGAACGCACGATCGGACCGGAACTCGGCCAGGACAGCATCGACGCCGGCCGGGTGGCGTGTCTCGTCGCGTTTGGCGCGGTGCTGGTGTTCATGGCGCTGAGCTATGGCTGGTTCGGAATAATCGCTAACGTCGCCCTGATACTGAACGTAGCCATGATTTTCGGGCTTCTCTCCGCCATCGGCGCGACGCTGACACTTCCCGGGATAGCCGGCATCGTTTTGACCATAGGAATGGCCGTTGACGCCAATGTTCTCGTGTTCGAACGGATCCGGGAGGAACTCAAGACCGCCCGGGGTCCGGCCCGTGCCATCGAACTTGGATACGAAAAGGCGCTCAGCGCGATCATCGACGCCAACCTGACGACATTCATCACCGCCGCGATCCTGTTCGCGATGGGCTCCGGCCCGGTGCGCGGCTTCTCGGTCACTCTCGGACTTGGAATCGTCACATCCGTCTTCACCGCGATTTTCGTCACCCGCCTGATGATCGTGATGTGGTTCGAACGCCGCCGCCCGAAAACAATCGAGATCTAGCCATGCGCCTGAAACTCGTCCCATCCAACACCAACTGGGATTTCTTCCAGCACTCGCGGGTCACTTTCGGCGCCTCACTCGCGGCGATGGTGGCTTCCGTGGTGCTGTTTCTGGTTGTGGGACTGAATTACGGAATCGATTTTCGCGGCGGAACGACCATACGCACCGAAAGCGCGGCGCCCGTCGATGTCGGAGCGTTCCGGCAGGCGATCCAGCCGCTTGGGCTGGGTGACATATCAATCACGGAGGTATTCGACCCGACTTTCGGGGACGACAGGCATGTCGCGATGGTTCGCATCGAAGCGCAGCAAGGCGACGAGAGCGTCTCAGCGGAGACCGTTCTGGCGGTCGAGGCCGCCCTTAAGGAGGTCGATCCCTCGATAACGTTTCCATCGGTGGAATCCGTCGGTCCAAAGGTTTCGGGTGAGCTTGTCCAGACCGCGGTGATCGCGGTGCTGCTGGCGATCGCGGCGGTTCTCGTCTATATATGGCTGCGTTTCGAGTGGCAGTTTTCGCTCGGCGCGGTGGCCGCGTTGGTTCATGACGTGATCCTGACGATCGGAATCTTCTCGGTCCTGCAGATCCAGTTCGACCTGGCCATCATCGCGGCGCTGCTAACCATTGTCGGTTACTCGCTTAATGACACGGTGGTCGTTTTCGACCGCGTTCGCGAGAATCTAATCAAGTTCAGGAAGAAACCGATCGGGGACGTGCTCAACCTTTCGATAAACGAAACACTCAGCCGAACGGTCATGACGTCGGGAACGACGCTGCTCGCGCTGGTCGCGCTTCTGGTCCTCGGCGGGGACGTAATCCGCGGTTTCGTATTCGCGATGACCTGGGGCGTGATCGTCGGAACCTACTCCTCGGTATTCATAGCGTCCAACATCCTGCTCCATCTCGGTACGAAACGTGACTGGTCGAAACCCGACGCGAATATGGGAAACAGGTACGGCGGCACCGACACCTGACCCGGATACTTCACCCCGGGCGCGAACCCCGATGGGGCCCAGGGAAGGCGGAGCCCGACCGCCGGCGGCTTTGACCAGCGACGCGATGCATTGTATCGTTCGGTCACCTACGCGGTATTCTCACCGGTCCGGTGATCAGCGGTCTTTCGGCATGGGACTTGACCCGATGCAGTTTAGCGAAGTGTCATTTTCGGGTGCGCAGGGACTACCCATCGATAGCTATGGCCCCGGCTTCTTTCGGGTGCGTGGCAAGGTGATCGAGGGCGCCGTCCTGGTGATTCCCTCGGGCGCCAAGCTATGGATGGGGTACGGCGACACGCAGCCGCTTCTGGATGCCCGCACGCAGATCGACGTGGCATTCATCGGAACGGGCCGCGGAGCGGAACGGGTTCCCGCGAGCTTCCGCGACCCGCTCGTGAACGCGGGCCTCGCGATCGAGCCCATGCCAACACCATCGGCCTGCCGCACCTACAACGTCCTTCTTGGCGAAGGTCGACGCGTCGGTGCGGCACTGCTTCCGGTCTAGGCCATACGGTGCTTCGCGTCAGCGACCTCGCATGCGCACGCGGCGGTTTTCCGGTTCTGGAAGGCGTCCGTTTCGAGATCGGCCCCGGCGAGGCGATTCTGCTTCGGGGCCCGAACGGCTGCGGGAAAACCACCTTGCTACGAACGATCGTAGGCCTGCAGCCGCAGACGGCGGGGGCGATCGCCGTGGATCCGGACTCGATCGCTTACTGCGGTCATCTCAACGGGATCAAGCCCATGCTAACCGTCGCCGAGAACCTTGAGTTCTGGGCCGCGGTATACTCCATGCGCCCGATTGATCAGGCCCTGGAAGCCTTCGGGATCTCCGGCCTCCGCGATCGACTTGCGCGGAATCTGTCGGCTGGCCAGTGCCGCAGGCTTGGACTCGCCCGGATCCTGGTCACGGGCTGTCCGATCTGGGCACTGGATGAACCCACCGTTTCCCTGGACGCGGACGGAATCGAACTGTTCACCCGGACCATGCGCGGCCATCTCGAAAGCGGCGGCTCAGCGATTGTCGCCACCCATTCCGACCTTAACACGGACGCGCGGGAACTTGACGTGGCGGGCTTCCGCGTCCGCGCGAAGGCCGGTACGACGTTCGATCGGGCGTTTCGATGATCCAGCTTCTGCGGAGGGAACTGAGGCTATCGGTAAGGGCTGGAGGCGGTTTTGGCCTTTCGCTCGGATTTTTTCTGGTTGTCGCGGTGCTCGTTCCACTGGGCGTTGGCCCGGATAGCGCGATCCTTCGGATCATCGCCCCCGGAATCCTATGGGTTGGCGCGCTTCTCGCCTGCCTCCTCTCGCTCGACCGCCTGTTCCAGATCGACTATGAGGACGGCTCGCTGGATCTGCTCGCCACGTCGCCGATCCCGCTGGAGAGCGTCGTCATGATCAAGGCGACCGCGCACTGGATGACAACCGGCCTGCCACTGACGCTGGCCGCTCCGATTCTCGGAACGCTGCTGAATATCACACCGGCGGGCTATGGCTGGATTCTCGCGTCACTCGCCATCGGAACGCCCGCGCTCTCGATGATCGGAGCGTTCGGAGCGGCGCTTACCGTCAGGGTCAGGCGCGGTGGATCGCTTCTACCGCTCCTGGTTCTGCCACTCTACGTTCCGACTTTGGTTTTCGGCGCCGAATGCGCCCGTCGCGGCGCCGAAGGCCTCGCGCCGGGTACCCCGATGGCCCTATTGGCGGGCATCACGTTCGGGGCGCTTGGCTCGCTGCCTTTCGCCGCCGCCGCCGCACTTCGGACAAGTCTCCGGTGAGTTACCGGTCGGGGAGAAGCCGCGCCGTCGCCCAACGGGATCCTATTGCCGCTATCCCGCGCCGGATATAAACGGGCGGTATGTCAATCTGGCAATACGCCAACCCCCGGAAATTCGTCGCGACCGCCGACGCGATCCTGCCTTTTGTGGCGTGGCCCGCGGCGCTATGCCTTTCCGTCGGTCTCGTCTGGGGCTTCTTCTTCACCCCTGACGACTATCGCCAGGGATCGACGGTGAAGATATTCTTCGTTCACGTTCCGGCGGCGATGATGGCGATCAACGCATGGATCATGATGCTGGTGGCGTCCCTTGTCTGGCTGGTCCGCCGCCATCATGTTTCCGCGCTTGCCGCCCGGGCGGCGGCGCCCGTGGGAATGACATTCACGCTCATCGCCATTGTGACGGGCGCGCTTTGGGGCCAGCCGATGTGGGGCACCTGGTGGGAATGGGATCCGCGCCTAACCTCCTTCCTGATCCTGTTTCTGTTCTATCTCGGTTACATCGCGCTATGGGAGGCCATCGAAACGCCCGATACGGCGGCGGATCTCACGGCGATTCTATGTCTTGTCGGTTCCGTGTTCGCCCTTCTGAGCCGGTACGCGGTCAATTTCTGGAACCAGGGGCTTCATCAGGGCGCTTCGCTGAGCCTGGACCGTGAAGAGAACGTCGCGGACGTGTTCTGGTATCCCGCGCTGGTCTGCATCGCCGGATTCACGCTGCTGTTCGTGGCTCTCGTCATCGTTCGCACAAGGACCGAGATCCGCGCCCGCCGTCTGCTCGCCATGGAACTGGACGAAAGGATGGGTTGATGCCTGACCTGGGTTCCTACTCAGGAGTCGTACTGGGGGCTTATGGCGTCAGCCTCGCGCTTCTGGCCGGCATCGTGCTCCTGAGCCTGTGGCGTTCACGGCGGGTCATGAACCGGCTGGGCGAAATCGAAGCGCGTCGAAACGATGGCTAGGCCGCTGGCGATCCTTCCTCCCGTGATGTTCGCCGGGCTCGCCGCGCTATTCTATTTCGGCGTCGGCCGCGATGACCCCGACGCCCTTCCGTCGGCGATCGTCGAAAGCGCCGCGCCCTCGGTCAGCCTCGCCGGACTTGGCGACGGCGAACCGTTCACCGACGCGGCCCTGCGAAACGACGGAGTGAAACTCGTGAATTTCTGGGCGAGTTGGTGCGCGCCCTGCCGCGCGGAGCATCCGTCACTTGAACGGCTTGCCGCCGAGGGCGTCCCCATCTTCGGGATCAACTACAAGGACGTCGAGGAGGATGCCCTGGCGTTTCTTCGGGAACTTGGCAATCCCTACACCGGGCTGGGGGCCGATGCGGAGGGACGCACGGCGCTTGACTGGGGCGTATACGGCATACCTGAAACATATGTGATCGACGGAAAGGGTACCGTCACGCTCAGGTTCGCGGGACCGATAACCGAGCGGTCGTTGGCCGAGAGAATAAGACCGGCCATGGAGCGAGCCGCGGCGAGGTGAGCGTCGGCCTGGCATTACGCCATAGCGACTCGCCGTATTCGGCGCGAACGCGCGTATCCGGACATGTCGCCCCGAACCGGCCGCGATCAAGCCATTTACCCCGTGGTCTGGACAGATACCCGCAAAACGCCGTCGCGCACGCGGGAGTCCCGGCATGACAGGACCGGGAAATGCGGACGCGTTCCGACGCTCGACCGGAGGCGAAGCCAGCCACTCCGGCCAGGATCACCGATTTGGCCTTGCCCACCGGATCGGAGATCAGGTCCTTCCCGTGAAGACGCTCCATGGCGTTCCAGTCGAACGACTTCCAGGTTCGCGCGCCGCCCATGGGGTAGCGCTGGAATATCCCCAGCCAGAGCAGCGCCAGCACGGCCTCGTCGATCCTGTCCTCGACCCTTTCCTCGCTCATTGCGCCGGTCCGCCGGGGCGTGCGCCGAGATTGCTGTCGTCGCCGTCGGACCCCATGACGCGCTCAACAAGGTGGTCGGTGACATCGACGAAATAGCCTTCCAACTCGGACTGGAGCCAGCTGTACTCCGGCCATACCGCCCGGTTGAAGAAGCGTTCCCGCGTGCGCACCATCACCGTCGTGCGCCGCTGGCGCGCGTAGCGGAAAGTGCGCACGCCGTGCTTGCGGCAGACCGCGACGAACAGCCGGACCGACCAGGTATCGGGAAGCGAGAACTGGAGTTCGACCTCGGGCTCGGGCTCTGAACGCCGCTTGCCGGAACCGCCCAGGCGGCCGTGCAGCCGGCCCATCGCGGCTTCCGCCGCGGCGCGCTCCCCCGGACTGCCGGCGCGCCTGAACAACGCCTCCACCTTGGCGAGCTTCGCCCGCAGGCCCTCATCATCAGTCATCGCACACCGGATCGGTTCGCACATGCACAGGATGAACGGGTGCAGTCCGTCATGTCCGGCCCGGACACCATTGCCGTTCCGGGATCATGTAGCGCTGAAATCGCGCCATTACAAGATATCCGCACGAATGCTGGCGACGATCCTCTCCGCCGTCTCGGGGACGGAAAACCGTCAATCATTACAGCCACCTATCATGATCCCGCCGAGAAACGGCGGACGGTGGCGGAGAGCGGCCATACCGTCACGCGACCCCGGAGCTGATCGGTTCCGCAAGAATTCGGCGCACTGGCCGCGGCCGACGTCTTCCGCCGTTATCACCCGCATAACGGCCCGGACGACGGGCATGACGCAGAACCGTGGATCGCCGTCGGAAAGCCAGGCGAAAACCGGGCCCGGAAAAGCGGGCCATACGGGAAACGCGCCCGGACACCGGGTTGAAGTTGAATTCCGGGATTGCGAGAATATTCACGAATGTTAGCTTCGCGCTGAGACAGGACTCGAGTTTCGCGGGAGTCACGAAGGAGCCGGATATGCGCGATACGCGTAAGGACGACCTGTTTCACTCCGCCGTGACCGGCGACAGCGCCCTCGTTAAACAGGCGTTGCGAGACGGTGTCGACGTAAACGTCAGGACCGTCTACGACAGGACAGCGCTGCATGTCGCGGTGGAGCATGGCCATGTCGAAGCGGTGAAAACGCTGCTCGCGGCCGGCGCCGACGTGAACGCCATGGACCATGACAGGGAGACTGCGCTGGACAAGGCGGCGCTGTCCAGATGTCCCGAGATCATGAAGGCGTTGCTGGACGCCAAAGTGGATAGGAATTTCGTCAACTAGGGCCCGTTGACATCCATCCCGCAAATCGTCGGGCTCCATGCGATGTTCCCCGCCAATGGCCGCCGGAACGGTGGTATGACAGGTGACAATGGCACGGGCGACCGGAACTCTTGTGA
>JAPOUP010000001.1 GCA_026708635.1 Rhodobacter sp. | reverse complement strand
GTCCGGCCGTTCGGTCGTGATTTATCCCTGATTATGACCAGAAACCCGAGTTCATTGCGCCCGGTGCGAAGGATATTGTCATGAGCAAAGAACGACTGAATCTCGCCGATCTGAAGGCCAAGAGCCCGAAGGATCTATTGGCGATGGCCGAGGAACTGGAGATCGAAAACGCGTCAACAATGCGTAAAGGCGATATGATGTTCCAGATCCTTAAGGAACAGGCCGAGGATGGCTGGGAGATCGGTGGCGATGGTGTCCTCGAGGTTCTCCAGGATGGATTTGGCTTTCTCAGATCTCCGGAAGCCAACTACCTGCCCGGACCCGACGACATCTACGTTTCCCCTGATATGATCAGGCAGCACAGTCTGCGCACCGGGGATACGGTAGCGGGAATGATTCGGGCGCCGGAAGAGAATGAGCGCTACTTTGGATTGACCAAAGCCGAGGAAATCAACTTCGAGGAACCGGAACGGGCGCGTCACAAGGTTGCGTTCGACAATCTGACGCCGCTTTATCCGGACCAGCGCCTGAAGATGGAAATAGAGGACCCGACCATCAAGGATCGATCGGCCCGCGTTATCGACCTCGTCGCGCCGATCGGAAAGGGCCAGCGCTGTCTTATAGTCGCGCCTCCAAGGACCGGAAAGACCGTGCTTCTACAGAATATCGCCCATTCCATAGAGGCCAATCATCCAGAATGCTACCTGATCGTGTTACTGATCGACGAGCGTCCCGAGGAGGTCACGGACATGCAGCGATCCGTCAAGGGCGAGGTGATTTCCTCAACTTTCGACGAGCCGGCCACGCGGCACGTAGCCGTCAGCGACATGGTCATCGAAAAAGCCAAGCGACTTATTGAACACAGGCGGGACGTGGTGATTCTTCTGGATTCCATCACACGTCTCGGAAGGGCCTTCAATACCGTGGTTCCGTCCTCAGGCAAGGTTCTTACCGGCGGAGTCGACGCAAATGCGCTACAGCGTCCGAAACGTTTCTTTGGCGCGGCGCGAAACATCGAGGAAGGCGGATCCCTGACGATTATCGCGACCGCCCTGATCGATACGGGCAGCAGGATGGACGAGGTGATCTTCGAGGAGTTCAAGGGCACCGGCAATAGCGAGATCGTACTTGACCGAAAGGTTGCCGACAAACGGGTCTATCCATCAATAGACATCCTCAAGTCCGGGACGAGGAAAGAGGATCTTCTCGTCGGTCGATCGGACCTGCAGAAGACGTTCGTTCTTCGCCGCATTCTGAATCCAATGGGAACCACCGACGCGATCGAGTTTCTCCTGTCCAAGCTAAAGCAGACAAAGACGAATTCCGATTTCTTCGACTCGATGAACGCGTGAGGCGCGCCGCCGGCCTGAAGTGATGGATACAATCTATGCGCAGGCCTCCGCACGGGGCAAGGCTGGCGTGGCGGTCATCAGGGTGTCAGGTTCGCGTGCCCTTGAGGCGGGTCGGTGCCTGGCCGGATCTTTGCCGAACTGGAGAACGGCGGGCGTTCGCGTTCTGCGGGGTTCCGATGGCGGTATCCTGGACGAGGCCCTTGTGCTGGCCTTCAAAGAGGGTGCCAGCTTTACGGGTGAGAATGTAGTTGAATTTCATATACATAGCGGTACGGCAACCTCTGCCGCCGTTTTACGGGCGCTTGGCGAACTCGAGGGTCTCCGGCCCGCGGAGCCCGGCGAATTCACCCGTCGGGCGCTGGAGAACGATCGTCTGGATCTGTCACAGGTGGAAGGACTTGCCGACCTGATTGAGGCGGAAACGGAGGCACAGCGTCGGCAGGCGATGGGTGTCTATTCGGGACAGCTGGGCAACGTGGTCCAGGCCTGGCGAAACCAACTGCTCCGCGCGGCGGCTCTTACGACAGCGATGATCGATTTCGCCGACCAGGACATCCCGGAAGATGTCTTTCCCGAGGTCATGCAAATTCTGGGATCGCTCCGGAAGGATCTGGAAAAGGAGATCGCGGGCGCTTCGGTCGCCGAGAGACTCCGTGGTGGATTCGAGGTCGCGATCGTCGGCGCGCCAAATGTCGGGAAATCGACTCTGCTTAACTGCCTGGCGGGACGTGAGGCGGCGATCACCTCCGAACTGGCCGGAACGACGCGGGACGTGATCGAAGTTCATATGGACCTTGGTGGATTGCCCGTCACGTTCCTTGATACGGCTGGCCTCAGGCAAGGTGGCGACAGGATCGAAAGGATTGGAATCGAGCGGTCGAGGGAGCGCGCCGCTCGGGCCGACCTCCGGGTGTTCCTTACCGAGGACGGAGAAGTCGACGGGTCCATCGGTGACTCCCTGGCCAGGGCGAGCGACATAACCGTCGGCGGTAAAGCTGACGTTAACCGGCGGCCGGACGGCGTATCCGGCCTGACCGGTAAGGGAGTCGACGAACTCATCGCCAGGATTTCGGGTGTTCTCGAAACCAGAATCTCCGGCATCGGAAACGCGGTGAGGGAAAGGCACCGCATCTCGCTTCGGACGGCCCTGACCTGCATCGAGACCGCGCTCGCCGAGATCTCCCCTGGACCGGCGCGCGTTGAGATAGTGGCGGAGGAGATCGGGAAAGCGATACGAGCGCTCGATTCCGTTGTTGGCAGAACGGGTGTTGAGGATATACTGGAGGAGATATTCTCGCGGTTCTGTATCGGTAAGTGAGGGAATGTTTCACGTGAAACACCGTCAGTTCGATGTAATCGTGGTCGGTGGCGGCCATGCCGGGGTGGAGGCGGCCCATGCGGCGCACAGACTTGGCGCACGGACCGCCCTGGTCACGATTGATCCGGCCAATGTCGGTGTCATGTCATGCAATCCGGCGATCGGCGGGTTGGGAAAGGGACATCTTGTCCGCGAGATCGACGCGCTTGACGGTGTCATGGGAGTCGCGGCCGATAGGGCGGGTATCCAGTTCAGACTTCTCAACCGGCGCAAAGGTCCCGCAGTCCAGGGACCGAGAGCGCAGGAGGACCGCGCCCTTTACGGCAAGGCGGTTTCGGAAGCCGTCGCGTCGGCGTCCAATATCGAGCCGGTTTTCGGCGAGGTTGTCGATCTCGCCGTCCGAGGCGGAAGTGTCGAGGGCGTTTTACTCAATGGCGGTCTGGAGCTTCGGGCGGCATCTGTCGTACTTTCGGCCGGAACCTTCCTGCGCGGCGTAATTCACATCGGTGACGTCCGGCGCCAGGGTGGACGATGGGGTGACCGACCCGCCACCCGCCTGGCGGAGCGGCTGGACTCGTTTGGCCTTGACGTCGGGCGTCTCAAAACGGGAACCCCTCCGCGGCTGGATCGCCGAACGATTGACTGGTCCCGGATTGAAATGCAGCCGGGCGACGAGGAGCCCTCACTGTTCTCGTTTCTGTCCCGGCGTCCGACGGCTCCCCAGATCGCGTGCGGAATAACCCACACCAACACGCAGACCCATGAGATCATTCGAAAGAATCTTGATCGATCGGCAATCTACGGTGGCCATATCGAAGGTCGGGGCCCGAGATACTGTCCCTCGGTGGAGGACAAGGTGGTGAGGTTTCCGGACAAGGAGTCCCATCAGATTTTTCTCGAACCGGAGGGAATTGACAGCGAGACCATATACCCGAACGGAATTTCCACCTCGCTACCCGCGGATATTCAGGAAGCCTACGTGACTTCGATCCGTGGCCTCGAGAGCGCCCGGATCCTCCAGCCAGGCTACGCCATCGAATACGACTACATGGATCCACGGTCCCTGAAGCCGACGCTTGAGCTCAGGGGCGTGCGCGGGTTGTTTCTCGCGGGCCAGATCAATGGAACGACCGGCTACGAGGAGGCGGCGGCCCAGGGTCTGGTGGCTGGCATCAACGCCGCGCTGGGGGCCCGGGATATGGAGCCGGCGCTCTTTCCGCGCACGAGCTCATATATTGGAGTCCTGATTGACGATCTTATCACGCAGGGTGTCAGCGAGCCGTATCGTATGTTCACGTCCCGAGCGGAGTACCGGCTGTCGCTTCGCGCCGACAACGCGGACCAGCGGCTAACGCCGCTCGGTGAGACTGTCGGATGCGTCGGCGCCGGACGGCTGGAGGCGTTCAGGAAGAAAATGGATCGTATCGAGCGCTGCAGGAACGCGCTGACGGCGCGCGCGTATTCGCCTAAGGAGCTGGCCGATGCGGGCTTCAGGGTCAGGGAGGACGGAAAGCGAAGAACCTGTATGGATCTGCTTTCGTTCCCGAGGGTGTCCTACAGCGATCTTGTCGTCCTTGATCCGTTTCTTGAGGGATTCAGCCGTTCCACCCGGCGGCAGGTCGAACGCGACGCGCTCTACTCCAGTTACATTGACCGGCAGAAACGGGAAATCGCGTCCCTTTCACGCGACGAGGCGCTGGAAATTCCGCCTGACTTCGACTTTGGCGGTATTTCGGGCATTTCGAACGAGATAAAGGAGAAACTCCGTCGTATCCAGCCCGTGTCGCTCGGGCAGGCATCCCGGATCGAGGGAATGACTCCGGCGGCCCTGACGCTCATTCTGGTGGGGATCCGGCAGATCAATGGACGGAAATCCGCGTGAGGAATTCGGCCGGAATCAAGGAGTTCCGAAAGAGGTTCAATGTTTCACGTGAAACAATGGACCGACTGCGTCTCTATGATGATCTTCTGAGGAAATGGAACCCGGCGATCAACCTGGTTTCCGCAGCGACCCTGCCGAATTTATGGAACCGTCATTTCACCGACTCCGCGCAGGCATACTTCATTGCGGCGCGGGATTCCGGTCATTGGACCGATCTCGGCTCCGGGGGTGGCTTTCCGGGAGCGGTCGTCGCGATTCTCGCCCTGGAGTTCTCACCCCGGCTTCATGTGACCTGCATTGACAGTGACGTCCGAAAATGCGAATTCATCCGCACCCTTTCCCGAAACCTTGAAATCCCGATCGCCGTGCATTCGCGGAGAATCGAGGATGTCCCGCCGCAGAACGCCGGGTGTGTATCCGCGCGGGCCCTGGCGCCGCTGCCGCGGCTTCTTGGCCTCGTCCATCGCCATATTTCGGAAACGGGCATCGCCGTGCTCCATAAGGGCGCACGCGCTTCCGCGGAAATCGAGGCGGCTCTCGAACTCTGGCACTTCGGGGTCGAGCGTCATCCCAGCATTTCGAGTCCGGAATCTTTCATACTTCGGATAAGGGGTCTCGACATTGGCTGACCGGGCGTCCCAAAGACCGAAAATCATTGCCCTTGCCAACCAAAAGGGCGGCGTTGGGAAGACAACGACCGCAATCAATCTTGGCGCGGCGCTGGCGGAAACCGGTCACGGGATCCTTCTTGTTGACATAGATCCGCAGGGAAACGCCTCGACCGGCCTTGGATTATATTCGGAAAACCGAAATCTTACAAGTTACGATCTCCTTATGGAAGGTCTGCCAGTCCGGGATGTCGTCCACGGCACCGGGGTAAGCGGGCTCTCTGTCATTCCGGCGACGACTGACCTCAGTTCCGCCGATCTTGACCTCAGCGCGAAAAAGGATCGAAGTGTCCTGCTTCGCCATGCGCTGCGGCGGGCGGAGATGAACGATGCCGGCTATGATTTCGTATTGATCGACTGTCCTCCGTCGTTGGGCCTGTTGACGGTAAACGGGCTCGTTGCGGCGGATTCGGTACTTGTTCCGCTGCAATCCGAATTCTACGCTCTGGAAGGTCTGTCCCAGTTCCTTCTTACGGTTCGGGAGATTCGCGGTTCCGCCAATCCGGATCTGAGAATCGAAGGCGTATTGATGACAATGGTTGACAGGCGTAACAGACTGTCACGGCAGGTGGAGGCCGACGCGCGCGAGAATCTCGGTGAGATCGTGTTCAGGACCGTGATTCCAAGAAACGTCCGTCTTGGTGAAGCGCCATCACACGCCATTCCGGTACTGGAATATGATCCGGGCTCCAGGGGAAGCGAGGCCTATAGGGCGCTTGCATCGGAGCTGGCGACACGGAACCGGCAATCCTCACGGGGAAGATAACCATGGAAGATAGAAAACCTGGAATTACGGGACTCAACCCAAATCGTGGTCTAAAGGCGCTGATGGCCGATACAGGCTCACGTGAACCGCTTCGGCAACCGGCCGAGGCTCAGGCGATTCCGGTTGAGCGGCTGGGGCCTAACCCCAAGCAGCCGAGAAAGAGTTTCGACCGGAGCGAGCTTGAGCAACTGGCGGCTTCGATCCGGGAAAAGGGTGTCATTCAGCCACTGATCGTGCGTCCCGATCCGAAAGATGGGGACATGTACCAGATCGTTGCGGGTGAACGCCGTTGGCGGGCCGCGCAGCTTGCAAGGCTACATGAAGTTCCCGTGCTGGTACGCCGTTACAGCGACGCGGAAACGCTTGAAATCGGAATCATCGAGAACATTCACCGTACCGCGCTAAATCCGATCGAGGAAGCGGAAGGATACCAGCAACTCATTGAAGAATATGGATTTACCCAGGATTTGGCGGCTGTTGCCCTCGGCAGGAGCCGCAGCCATGTCGCCAACATGCTACGATTGCTCAACCTGCCCGCGTCCGTCAGGCAACTGGTGCTCAAGGGCGATCTCTCGGCGGGCCACGCCCGCGCATTGGTGACGGCGGGCGACCCGGAGGCTTTGGCCCGAACCGTCGTGCGCAGGGGCCTTTCCGTTCGCGATACCGAAAAACTTGTCAGAAACGCCGAAAGTAAACGTTCGTCAGGCGGACGTAAACCAGCCGAGAAAGACGCTGACACGGTTGGACTGGAGGGTGACCTATCGGCGGCCCTGAGCATGAAGGTGACAATCACGCACGGGGCGAACGGCGAGTCCGGTCAGGTCACGGTCGCGTATGGCACGTTGGAGGATCTCGACCGGCTGTGCTCCCTGCTCTCGTCGGTTCGGCAAGAATGATCAGTCGGGTCCGTCCAGAAGCGCGGCTACAACGGAATCGAGAATTCGTCGACCGGACCGGGTCGTGCGCACCCTGCCGCCATTCGAGCTGAGTAATCCTTTGTCGGTTAAGATATTGATATTATGAATGTAATCATCCCCTTTACATAACCTGTCCAAATCCATTCCTTCGGTGAGGCGCAGTCCCATCATCAGCGCCTCCACGTCCCTCTCCCTATCGGTCAGCGGATTGAGAACGGAGTCTCCGCCGAGTCCGCTTTCGACCCTCTCAAGCCATTTCTCCGGCGACAGAGGGGTGGCCGTAGCGTATCTCCGGCCTTCGTATGTGAGTCGGCCATGGGCACCGGGTCCGATGCCCGCGTAATCTCCCGATCTCCAGTAGATCAGGTTATGGCGTGATTCGAAGTTCGGTCTGGCGTGATTGGAAATCTCGTAGGCCGGGAGACCGGCCTCGTCGCACAGCCGCTGGGTTGCGACGAATAGGTCGGCCGATAGATCCTCGTCCGGCAGTCCGGGCAGAAGTCCCCGCGCGAGCCTCTCACCGAACGCCGTTCCCGGCTCGATCGTTAGCTGGTAGAGCGAGACGTGGTCAGGTTTCAACGCCAATGCCCGTTCCAGTTCGGCTTCCCAGTTTCCCAATGCCTGGCGCTGGCGCCCGTAAATCAGGTCAAAGCTAACCCGATCAAAAATACGGCGGGCGGTTGAGACGGCGGTCAGGGCGTCTTCAGCGCCATGCGTGCGGCCAAGTGCCTTGAGGTCGCTGTCGACGAGAGCCTGAACCCCTATTGAAACCCGGTTGACGCCGGCTTCGCGGTAACCCTCGAAACGACCGGCTTCCGCGGATGTGGGATTGGCTTCCAGCGTCACTTCCATATCACCGGCCGTTGACCAGGTCATGGTGGCCGCGTCGATGAGGGCTTCGACATGTGAGACGTCCATAAGGCTGGGAGTGCCCCCGCCAAAGTAAACGGAACCGAGAATCCTGTCGCCCGTGACGGCTCCCAGACGCTTGATCTCGGCCAGGTAGGCCCGCTTCCAGCGATCCTGGTCAATTCTGGTTGAAGAGTGGGAGTTGAAGTCACAATACGGACATTTCGCGGCGCAGAATGGCCAATGAACATAAAGGCCGAAACCGGCCGTCTTCCAGATCTCAGGCAACGCAGCCGGTGACCAGCATCGCGAAGGCCCTGGCCCGATGGCTCATGCGGCGCTTTCTCTGCGGGTCCATCTCGCCGAACGTGTCGGTTTCGCCGTCAGGAAGAAAAACCGGATCGAAGCCGAATCCAAGATCGCCGCGCATTGGCCAGACGACCTGACCATCGACGGTACCCTCAAATATCTCGTCATGACCGTCAGGCCAGGCGAGGCAGAGGGCGCATCTGAAACGAGCCGTTCTGGGTCGTGGCGCATCTCGTCTCTCGAGAAGTTGGTTGACCCGCTCCATCGCCTTCGTGAAATCCCGTCCGTCGCTGGTTGCGGCCCAGTCGGCGGTATGGACCCCGGGCGCTCCGTCCAGCGCGTCGATGGCGATGCCGCTGTCATCGGACAGCGCCGGCGCTCCGGTTTCGCGGGCCGCGAAATGCGCCTTTATCCGGGCGTTGCCAATGAAAGTGGAAGAGGTCTCCGCGGGCCCGACCAGACCGAACTCACCGACCGAACGGACAGCGATGCCGAACGGTTCCAGCAACTCGTGGAACTCGCGGAGCTTTCCCTCGTTGTGCGAGGCGATGACCAATGTTCCACCGTCGAGCCGGCGCATGTCAGGACAGGGCGGATTTCTGTGCGGTTACCAGTTCAGCGATGCCTTTTCTGGCGAGTTGCGTGAGCGATGACATCTCGTCGGGCGAAAATGTCGATCTTTCCGCGGACATCTGGATCTCGATGAGCTGTCCGCGACCGGTCATCACGAAGTTTCCGTCAACACCGGCCTCGCTGTCCTCGGCATAGTCCAGATCCAGCACCTGCTGGCCGCCGTAGAGCCCGACGCTGACGCCGGCGACATGGTCGGTCATTGGATCCATGGAGATATCGCCCGCCTTGATCAGCCTGTTGACCGCGAGTCGCAGCGATACCCAGCCTCCGGTGATTGCTGCGCAACGAGTGCCGCCGTCCGCCTGGATCACGTCGCAGTCAAGGGTGATCTGGCGCTCGCCCAGGGCCGCAAAATCTACGTCCG
This sequence comes from Rhodobacter sp., assembly GCA_026708635.1. Taxonomy (GTDB): domain Bacteria; phylum Pseudomonadota; class Alphaproteobacteria; order Rhodobacterales; family Rhodobacteraceae; genus JAPOUP01. The sequence continues at coordinate 2,146 of JAPOUP010000001.1, read as the reverse complement.
CCCGTAGCGCCCGCCCGATCAACCGCTGGATTTCCTGCGTACGCCCACCCTGTCCTGACTTCGCTTCCCGCCGGCTCCGAGCGTTCGTGGCCCTGGGCAGCATTCCGTATTCCGCGGTCACCCAGCCCAGGCCGGTGTTTCTTCGAAACGGTGGAACCCGCTCTTCCAGTGTGGCGGTACATATCACCCTGGTGGCGCCAACGCTGATCATGCATGATCCTTCGGCGTGTCGGACCGTATCCGGTTCGATCACCACCGGGCGCATTTCATCCAGATTCCTGCCAGAGGGTCGCATCTCGTCCCTTCCATTCATGTTTCGGCTGCCTTAACTGTGGGCAGGTTTGGAAGGCAACCCCGATTGACGCCGAAAGGGGGCCGCTTTCGGAGACTGTCATGGGCGATACTTCACGCATTCTTGCCGAACTGAACGAGCGCAGCATCGAGGTTTTCCGCCGTGTGGTCGAAAGTTACCTTGATCATGGAGAGCCTGTCGGCTCACGCACGCTGACGCGTTCGATGTCCGAGAACATATCGGCGGCGACCGTGAGGAACGTGATGCAGGATCTGGAATTCCTTGGTCTTCTTGATTCTCCGCATATTTCCGCCGGTCGCGTACCGACTGAACACGGACTTAGGATGTTCGTCGACGGGCTTCTCGAGGTGGAGGATCTTGACGATAGTGACCGTCTCAAGATTGACGCGACCATCACCTCGAACGAAAGCGATGTCGGTGCGATGCTCGATCGGATTGGATCGGCGCTTTCGGCCCTGACCAGTGGCGCCAGCCTGGTACTCGCACCGAAACATGAAGCTCCGATCAAGCATATAGAATTCGTTTCCCTGCCCTCGGACCGCGCCCTCGCGGTACTGGTCTTCTCCGACGGACATGTGGAGAACCGGGTATTCATTCCACCTGTCGGCCAGACGCCGTCGTCACTGCGGGAGGCGGCGAATTTCCTGAACTCCCTCGCCGCGGGAAAGACGCTCAGCGAGTTACGGAGCGGCTTCGACGAGGAAATCGAGCAACGCAGGCTGGAGCTGGACCGGCTCGCCCGCGGGCTTGTCGAGCAGGGCCTGGCGATCTGGGAGAACGAGGGCGAGGCGCCGGAGCGTCTGATCGTGCGCGGGAGATCAAATCTCCTCGCCACGGATGGCCAAAGGGAGAATCTGGAACGTATCCGGACGCTGTTCGATGACCTTGAGCGAAAACGGGACATCGCCGAGTTCCTTGAACTTGCCGAGAAAGGTGAAGGCGTACGGATCTTCATCGGGTCCGAAAACAAGCTTTTTTCGCTATCCGGTTCATCTTTGGTTGTATCGCCCTATATGAACGCTGACCGGAAGATTGTTGGAGCCGTGGGCGTGGTCGGCCCGACGCGGCTGAACTACGGTCGGATCGTGCCGATCGTCGATTACACGGCGCAGCTTGTCGGAAAGATGATCGGTGACCGAAGGCAATGAGGACATTGATGACTGAAGAACGGACGAAACCAACGATGCCAGAGGTGGAACTGCCTGAGCCGTCGGATTCCGGTGACGGTCGGATCGATATTCTTGAGCCCGATTCAGGGGGAGTCGCCGACCTGGAGGAGAATCCGGGGACAGACGCTGGGTCCGACGAAGACATTCATGAGGAACTGGAAAGACTTCGCGGCGAGAGGGATGAGTTGAGGGACCGTGTCATGCGGGCGCTCGCCGAAGCCGAAAACGTGCGCAAGCGCGGTGAGCGGGACCGGCGGGAAGCGGAACGGTATGGCGGTTCGAGGCTGGCCCGTGATGTTCTGCCCGTGCATGACAACCTTGCCCGCGCTCTTGAGGCGGCGACGCAGGAGCAGCGGGAGCTGTCCTCGGGTCTGATCGAGGGTGTCGAACTGACGATGCGCGAGCTTCTCAATGTTTTCAAGAAACATGGAATAGAGCGGGTCGCTCCGGAGCGCGGGGACCGGTTCGACCCCCAGCTCCACCAGGCGATTTTCGAGGCGCCACTGCCGGAAACGAAGGCTGGAGACATCATCGAGATCACCGAAGTGGGCTTTACGCTACATGATCGGTTGCTGCGGCCCGCGAAGGTCGGCGTCAGTTCCTCGCCAGCCGCCCCGACAACTCCTGAACCCGAGGCCGAATCGGAACCGACGCATTGATCGGA
>JAPOUP010000266.1 GCA_026708635.1 Rhodobacter sp. | reverse complement strand
CGTTTAAGCGGCCGGGGAATCGGAAGCGGATACGGATCGAGAGGATATGGATTTGGTGAATTTTAGCGGGGACGCATCTTCCGCCTCCAGATCACGGATTCAAGAAGCTGTTTCGGCCTCTGCTTTTTAAGTAATCCCCAGAACCCGCTATGAAGAACCCGGACAGCTAAATCTCGGGCACCGCGGAGCTTCGAGGAACTACGACGCTGGCCTGCGGATCCTCCGGTCCCGTCACGTTGATTGTGCCCGTGAAACGCAAACCGATCCTTTGACCGTGCGGCACATATCCAGACACATGATTTCCGGGCTATGGAATCTCGGATCCGTAGGTCAGCGGCATATACGCTGGACCCAGGGAAATGGCCGCGAGGGCCTCGGGGATCCAGCGCATCCTCCAGCGGCATCGGGAACCCGCCTCCCTAACCTGTCGGAGCCGGTTTTCCCGGGAAGATCACCCCCAACGATCAGTTTTTCGGTCAGGGAGTCTCTCCCGCTACATCGCCGTCCGTGATATCCGGATCGATCTCCGGGCCGTCCTTCAATGTTAAAGGCTCCGTCCGGTCACGCGCTACCGCTCCGGGGGCGGCGGCGCCCGTTCCACGCAATGACTCCGGATTTCTCAGCCAGATGTCACGCTGCGCGAATGGGATCTCAATTCCTTCCTCGGCAAATCTCTCGGCGATGCGATGATTAAGCTCCGACAGGACCGCCAGTGACTGGTTGACGTCGCTCAGAACCGCCCTGACGCGGAAGTCAAGACTGTCAGCGCCGAAGCCCAGAAAGTCCACGCCCGGTTCGGGATCGTCGGTCACCACCGGATGCCCGGAGGCGATTTCGTAAAGGATACCGGCAACCCTGCGGGTGTCGGTGCCGTATGCGACTCCCACCGTCAACTTTATTCTCCCGACCGTGTTGCCGCGGGTCCAGTTGGTCACCGAACCCGATATGAAATCACCGTTCGGTACGATAACGTCGGTTCGGTCAAATGTCTGGATCAGCGTCGATCTGACCGAAACCTTCTTTACGATGCCAACATGCTCACCGACCTGGATCCAGTCCCCCTCCGAAACAGGCCTCTCGATCAGGAGTATAATGCCCGAAACGAAATTCTGGACGATGTTCTGAAGGCCAAAGCCAATGCCGATCGACAGCGCGCCGGCGACAAAGGCGACCGAACTGAGATTTATTCCCGCCGCCGTCGTCGCCAGCACCAAGGCGAGGAATATGCCCACATACCCGATGCCCGAAACAATGGCTACCTGTCCGCCCGGATCGATCCGGGTCTTGGGCAGGACATTGCCGCGCAGCGCGGTCTGCACGACGCGGGTCACCAACACGAACGCGGTGAAGACAATGGCAAACGAAAGTATATTCTCCGGCGCGATCCGCACGTCACCCAGCGTGAAGCCTTCGCGGATCCTCGCCCAGAGTTCCGTCAGATCCGCGACTCGGGCACCCCAGATCAGCGCAAGCACCGGTAGGGACGCCAAGGCCAGCGCCAATCCCAGGAGGGTTGGGATCAATGCCGAGCGAGCGGTACTATCGTCAAGGCCAAACGCCAGCCCGTATAGTTCGTGCACGATGCCATTCAGCAGATACAGCAGAGCGAGAAGGGCCAGCGTGAATCCGGTTGCCACCAAAAGATACAGGCCGGCATTGATATAACCGATCGCGGAAAGAAGCAGGCCGAGCGCCGCCAGGATGGTCAGTGAACGCCCCAGAACACCCAGCCAGCGAGCCGTCTGGGCATCCGGATTCTCCTCGCCTCTCGTGATCGAATAGGATCGCATCGAGCGACCGATGGGCAGGAGTGAAAAAGCCGCGACCGCGGCCACGGGAAACAGCAGAGCGGCGGTGCTCGCGTCCGGATAACCATCGTATTCGGCCAATGCCTCCAACAAGGCGGCAAGGCCCACCATTGACCCTAGCGAAACCGCCGACCGCCGTAACGTCACACCCCGCCACGCCCCATGCGGAACAGGCGGGGAGCCATCGGCGTGTTCGGGAAGGACCCTGGCAAGCCAATAGGCGCCAAAGGAGCATAAACCGATAAATGGCACGAATTTGGCGACGAGCACCCCACGGGCACCAAGCAGGCCGGAAGCCTCAATCGCCCATTCCAGCAGAAAGATTCCCGACAGCGGAATGGCGAACTCACCGAACGAAACCGCGAAATCCACGAGTCGACGCGACCCATCCGTGACCCGGTGCTGAACCCGCTCCATGGCGCGGCGCAGAAAGGCCCGGCCCCGAACCAACAGCAGGGCGGAAATGACCAAAAGAAGGATATTGCGCGGCAAACCGTCGATAAACAGGCGAAACCTGAGGTCCGAGCTCCAGCTTTCGTCAAACTCGGCGCCGATAGCACTTAACGAGCCCGCGAGATCGTCAAAAGCCGGACCCCAGTGAGCCGGATTCAGCGGAAACGGATCCTTGCGCAACAGCCTGTCCGCGCGACGGTCGCGAATGATCGCGTCTATCTCTCCAGCCAGACCGTCAGCCTCCGCAAAGGCAAGCTCCGCGGCCCTTACAGGTGCCTCCGCCAGGGCCAGGCGTTCCGCCAGATCCGCCCTTCGCCCGGCGATCCCTTCCGGCTCGGCCTCACCGGATTCGGGAGGTGGCCCAAGTGCCTCCAGCTGCGCGGCGAGGGTTTCGATACGGACCTCATTGGCATCCAGATCCTCCAGAAAGCTTTCTCGCCAGAAGACGACTTCCTCGCGCAGGGCCTCAAACGCGCGATCCGATGCGCGGCCGGCGTCAATCGCCGCCGCGGCGCGTTCGGCGACCGTATCCCAAGTCTGGTAGTCGATCTCCCGCTGCGGTTCCTGCGCCAGAGAGCCGGAATAGGCCGCCGCCGCCAGCAGGAACGCCGCGAGTGCTGCGGGGAAACGCACCCGACTAGCTTTCCTCATAGACGGTGGGAAGAATGCGGCCACTTCCTGAAAGCCAGTCCGGTACGGGTAAATTTCTTTGCCGGAGGAATGAGGGACTGAACAGCTTTGATTGATAGCGGGTACCGTAGTCGCAAAGTATCGTCACGACAGTCTTGCCGCGTCCAAGCTCACGCGCCATCCTCATCGCGCCAGCGACGTTGATTCCCGTTGAGCCGCCCATGCAGAGACCCTCAGTGCGAAGCAGGTCATTCACCACCGGCAATGCCTCATCATCGGGCACCTGGCACAGAAAGTCCGGCGAGTAGCCCTCCAGGTTTGCGGTGATCCGTCCCTGTCCGATCCCTTCAGTGACGGAACTGCCTTCCGGCTTGGCCTCACCCTCCCTGTACAGGCTGAAAATGCCTGAACCCATCGGATCGGCGATGCCACAGGTAACGCCCTTCGGCTGCAGCGCCATGCCCACGCCGGCCGCCGTCCCACCTGTGCCGACCGAACAGATAAAGCCATCAAGCCCGCCATCGAGTTGTTTCCATATTTCAGGGCCGGTCGTCTCGATATGCGCCCGCCGGTTAGCGGTGTTGTCGAACTGGTTCGCCCAGATCGCACCTCCCGGTTCGGATTTGGCGAGCCTTGCCGCAAGTCGTCCGGAATATTTCACGTAATTGTTCGGATCCCTGTAAGGCACCGCGGGCACCTCAACTAGATCGGCGCCCGCAAGCCGGATCATGTCCTTCTTTTCCTGGCTCTGCGTGTCCGGAATGACGATCACCGACCTGAATCCCATCGCGGCGCCGACCAGCGCGATGCCGATACCGGTATTGCCGGCCGTGCCTTCCACAATCGTTCCGCCGGGCTTCAGATCCCCCCGGGCGATAGCGTCCCTGATGATGTAAAGCGCGGCGCGGTCCTTGACCGACTGACCCGGATTCATGAACTCAGCCTTTCCGTAGATTTCGCATCCGGTGGCTTCCGAGGCGGTCCTCAGTCGGATTAGCGGCGTCTTACCCACCGCATCGGGTAGATCCCGATAAACCTGCATCGCCGCTCCTCTCTCACCGGAACTACCGCGCTATCGCCTTTGTCTAAGTCGCGGTCCGTGAAAACTCAAGAGTCCGGCCAGGTGAGGGATGCGGGCTCCGGACGCATTTCCTATCGGTACGCCCCCTGCGACGATCATTGTCGGCAATTCGCACTCTTTCGGCAACAGCCGCATCAACGGAAGCATTGACGGATATCCAGCCCAACGGTCAGGTTGCCGCAATGACTGTTCCGAAACGGTTCGGACCTGACGGAAGATCCGGACGTGGTGCTGATTAAGAGCCGCGCATGGCAAAGGCCTTGCTCCGGGCCCAACGGAGCCGAGGAACGCGTTGACGCAAAGCCCGGAAAACGGCAAGTGAGGCCAAAAGGTGGAATCGTCCCCAAATGAAGAAACCATTCCTGATCCTGCAGCTCAGACCGGAACCTGAGGCGTCTGACAGTGAGTATGAGGCCATTCTGGAGAAAGGCGGCCTGACATCGGGGCTTGCCAGGCGAATCCGACTTGACCGCGAACCGGTACCCACCGAACCTCCGCTTGATGGCTTCGCAGGCGTCATCGTAGGCGGCGGGCCCGGCTGCGTCAGCGACCCACCGGAAGCCAAGTCACCGGATGAAGCCAGAACCGAAGCGGCGGTGATGGCGATGATGCCGGAGATAACCGGCCGCGACCTGCCCTTTCTCGGCTGCTGTTACGGCATTGGCATCCTCGCCCGGCATCTTGGCGGATCCGTATCCAAGGAGCGGTACTCCGAACCCGTCGGCCCGTCGGTCTGTTCGCTCACCGACGAAGGACGCGACGACCCGCTACTCTCGGAGTGTCCTCCGAAATTCAGTGCCTTCGTGGGCCACAAGGAGGCCGTACAGTCCCTGCCAACGGGCGCGGTCCATCTCGTGAGATCCGAACCCTGCCCATATCAAATGATCCGCTACGGAAAGAACGTTTATGCCACACAGTTTCATCCGGAAGCCGACGCGGCTGAAATCGAGCTGAGAATCCGGATCTACAGGAGGCATGGATATTTCCCGCCGGAGGACGCGGACCGTCTGATCGATCTGTGTCACGCGGTCGATGCGCCGGTGCCCGGCTCCATACTGCGCCGGTTCGTGGAAATCTACGGCTGAATCACCCGTTGCCGCCACACGGTCCGGCCGTCGGTTCAGACACGGATTCTCTCGGACTTCGGATCGTAAAGCGGACGCAGGGACGCGCTGGCCCTCACACGCATCCCCGCCACCTCGATCTCGTAGGATGACGCCAGAACATCCGCGGCCGCCTCGCCCCGGCAGGGCACGTATCCCATACCCACCGCCGCTCCGAGCGCGTGGCCGTAATTTCCGGAACTGAGGTAGCCGACGTATTCGCCGTCACGGATGACGGGCTCGTTATGGAAGAGCAGGGGCTCGGGGTCATCAAGAACGAACTGGACCAGGCGTCTGGACAGTCCCTCGTCCCTTTTCCGCAGAACGGCGTCACGACCGACGAACTCCCGTTTGTCCACCTTGACTGCGAAGCCAAGACCGGCTTCCAGCACATGGTCCTCGCATGTAATGTCGTGCCCGAAATGCCGGTACGCTTTCTCGATCCGGCAGGAATCCATCATGTGCATACCACAGAGCCTGGCGCCCATGGACTGACCCGCGGTCCAGATCGTCTCGAAAGCGTGGCAAGCCATGTCGGAGGGAACGTAGAGCTCCCATCCCAGCTCCCCGACATAGGTGATCCTATGCGCCCTCGCCACAGCCATTCCAAGTTCGATTTCCCGCATCGTCCCGAAAGGATGGAACGCGCTGGAGAAATCCGACGGGCTGACCTCCCGCATAAGCGCTCGCGCCGAAGGTCCCATCACCGCCAGAACCGCCTCGCCCGCGGTGACGTCCGTAACCGTCACGCGCCGGTCACCGAGTTTACGGCGCAACCATGTCTCGTCGGCCAGTCGCGTCGCGGCAGGAGTGACGACCATATAGGCCGTCTCGGACAGTCGGGTAACCGTGACATCCGCCTCGATACCGCCCAGGGCATTCAGGAACTGGGTGTAAACGATCTTTCGCTCGGGCACCGAGAGGTCGTTCGCGCAGACAAGGTTCAGGAAATCCTCTGAATCCGGGCCCTCCACACGAAGCTTCCCGAAGGACGACATGTCGTAAATTCCGACGTTCCCGCGCACGGCCATGTGCTCACGCGCGCTGTTATCGAACCAGTTCTGCCTTTTCCAGCCATAGCGGTATTCGCGGTCCTGCCCCTCCTCGGCAAACCAGTTGGCCCGTTCCCATCCCGCGACCTCGCCAAACACGGCGCCGTATGCCTGTAGTTGCCCGTGGAATGGCGTGCGACGCACTCCCCGCGCGGTTTCCTTCTGGCGGTAGGGCCAATGATCGGCGTAGAGCAGCCCCAGGGTCTCGCGTGAGCGTTCCGCGAGATATCGGCGGTTTCCCTGGAACGGCTGCATGCGCCCGATATCCACATCCCCCAGATCGAACGGTCGGTCACCCGTCTCCATCCAATGGGCCAGCGCCATGCCCGCGCCGCCCGCCGACTGTATGCCTACCGAGTTGAACCCGGCGGCGACCCAGACGTTGTCCATTTCCGGACAAAGACCAAGGTGGTAGGCGTCGTCAGGCGTGAAACTCTCCGGACCGTTGAAGAATGTGTGAATGCCGACGCTTCCCAGCATCGGCATCCTATTGACCGCGAGTTCAAGGATCGGCTCGAAGTGGTCCAGATCCTCGGGAAGCTGGCCGAACTCGAAATCTTCGGGAATTCCGTCAAGACCCCATGGTTTGGCCCGCCGCTCGAACGCGCCGAGCAGAAGCTTTCCGGCATCCTCCTTATAGTAGGCGCATTCGTCCGGCACGCGAAGCACCGGCAGGCGTGAAAGTCCCTCTATCGGCTCGCTGACGATGTAAAAGTGCTCGCAGGCCTGCAGCGGAACATTCGTGTTCATCATCCGCCCGACCTCATGGCCCCACAGGCCGGAGCAGTTCACGACATGCTCGCAGTTTACCGTGCCGCTCGCTCCCGCGCCGCCGCTCCACCGTACGCCCGTGATCCGCCGTCCTTCCCGTATCACCCCGGTCGCGCCGGTATTCTCGAATATCCCCACTCCCCGTCGCCGCGCGCCCTTCGCCAGCGCCAGCGCGATGTTCGACGGGTCGCCCTGACCGTCTTTCGCCAGATACACGCCCGCTTTGACGTCCGCGACATTCAGGTGGGGATACCGCTCCTTGACCTCTTCCGGGCTGATTTCGTCAACTTCGACACCGAACGCGCGCGCCATGGACGCCTGACGGAAGATTTCCTCCCTCCTTTCCTCGGTCAGCGCCACGGTGATTGAGCCCACACGGATGAATCCGGTGGCGATTCCCGTCTCCCCCTCCAGCGCGCCATAGAGTTCCTGGCTGTATTTCGCGAGCCGCGTCATGTTCGCCGTGGCCCGAAGCTGCGCGATCAATCCCGCCGCGTGCCATGTGGTGCCGCTTGTCAGCCTGCGGCGCTCCAGAAGAACGATGTCCCGCCAGCCCTCTTTCGCGAGATGGTAGGCGACCGAACAGCCGACGACTCCCCCACCGACAATGACGGCCCGGGCATGGGAGGGAACGCTCATGGATACATCTCCGCGAATTTGCCTTTGTAGAGCGCGATCATCTCCCGTTCGCTCGCGCCGTCGTCGTATGGAGGCGTCGTAAGCGGCCGAACCTCGTCGACCGGGATTTTGACGATCACGTTGACGCGACCGGCCAGCCCACCCCACTGTGCCTCGAATTCGGGAAACAGGGAATCGAACTCCGCCGTGCCCCGACGCACGAGCGCCGCCCGCCCGCGGATACGGACGCCTTTCCGGGTGAACTGATCGACGAAATTGACCTCGAGTTCCGGGTTTGACGTCAGGTTAGCGAGGGTCCGCGGAGAGCGAATCTCGCCAAACGCTATGGTTTCACCGTCAACCACGATGAACGTGCCTTTCGGCGATAGGTTGGGCCGTCCATCCGGCGTCACCGTAGCCACGAATCCGAGCCTCCATCGCTGGATGCAGCGGACGGCTGACATAGGCAGTTTCATCGCAACGTCCTCCCGTTCGGCTTTGACACCCTCCCGGTCCCGCGTCGCCTTACGCGGTCTCAACAGGGTGGATCAGGCAAGCGGACCGTCCCCTAGGCCCGAATCCTCTCGTTATCCGGGTCCCAGAGCGGCCGGTCCGCCTGAACGGTCGCCGGATAGCGTTTACCGAATATCTCCACTTCCAGCCGCCTTCCCCTCTTCACGCGGTCGGACTGGATAACCGCCAATCCGATACAGGCGTTGACACGATATCCCCAGCCGCCGCTCGTTATCTCGCCCACCACCCGGTCACCGTCCCACACCGTCGACATATACGGGGGATCCTGGGCCCCGGCATCGACGACAAGCGTTGCGAACCGCCTCTTCGGTCCCCGCCGCCGTTCGTCTAGCAAGGCCGCTTTCCCGGGGAACATCCGCGGCTTGTCAAGTCTGACGAAACGGTCCAGCCCACCCTCCAGAAGCGAGTAGTCACTGGACAGATCGGCTTTCCATGCCCGATAGCCTTTCTCCAGCCGCAGACGGTCAAGCGCCCACATTCCGAATGGCCGGCAACCCGACTCCATGAGCGCGTCCCAAACCGCCGGGGCGGCGTCGAAACCGCAATGCACTTCCCAACCCAGTTCCCCCGCGAAGGAAGCCCTGAGCAGCGCGCAGCGCCGCCCCGCCAACGTCGCTTCCTGGAAACTCAGCCAACCCCTGGAGAGATCCGCGTCACCGATCGCCGAAAGCGCCTCCCGCGACTTCGGTCCCGTCACCAGCAGGCATTCTCGTTCCGCCGTCCGATCATGGATCTCGATTCCCGGCCGCGCCTTCCGCTGAAGCATTTCTCCGTCGTGCCACTGCGCGGAGGCGGCGCCTATCATCCAGATCCTGCCATCGGGACGTGGAATGACGGTCATTTCGGTAAGTATGCGCCCCCTCGAATCCGGAAAATACGCCAGGCCGACCCTATCAACGGCTGGCAGCCGGGACGCCGTCAGGGAGTCAAGCCAGTCGTACGCACCCTCCCCCTCCACGACCAAGCGCGTGAATCCGGTAATGGGCAGGATCCCGCAGCCGTCCCGCACGACCTCACATTCCTCCCTTACACGAACTTCCCAGGGCCCGTTGCGATCCCAAGTCCGCGTCGCCCGCTCGGAGATGTCGTCACCCGGCCCGGCGAAGTAATTCGCCCGTTCCCAGCCATTGTAGGTTCCGAACACAGCGCCCGACGCCCGGAGCCGCGAATGCAGGCTGGAGAGTTTCCGGTTCCGCCCGGCGGGCCAAACATGGCGGGGGAAATGCATGGCGTATTCATGGCCATAGACCTCCCTGCCCTTGGCTACGCAGAAGTCCCGGTCGGTATAGTCGGTGTAACGACGGGGGTCGAGAGACCAGCAGTCCCACTCGGTCTCACCTTCGGTGATCCACTCGGAGAGAATCTTTCCCGCGCCACCGGCCTGGGCGATGCCGAAAGTGAACACGCAGGCCTCGAAGGCATTCGATACGCCCGGCATCGGACCGATTAGCGGATTGCCGTCCGGCGTGTAGGGAATGGGCCCGTTGATTACCTTTGAGATTCCGGCGGAGCCAAGAATTGGTACCCGGGCCATGGCGTCCTCGACGTATGGTTCCAGCCGTTCCAGATCATCGGGGAAAAGCTGGAACGAGAAGTCATCCGGCATCGGATCCTCGGGAGTGATCCAATGCGCCCTGCAGTCGCGCTCGTAAGGCCCCAGATTCAGGCCGAACCTTTCCTGCCGCAGGTAGTAGGACGTATCGACGTCACGAAGGAGCGGCAGTTTTTCACGGCCGGTCTCCCCGCACCATTCCTCAAGCGCCGGTATATCCTCGGTGAGGATGTACTGATGGCCCATCACCACCATGGGCACGGTGCGTCCTCCATGAGGCCCGAACCACTCGCCAACGCGTTGCGCGTAGTATCCCGCCGCATTCACGACATATTCGCAGCGAACGTCACCCCGCCCCGTATGCACGATCCATTCCGCCCCGCGGCGGCTGACCCCGGTGACGGGCGTGAACCGAAGGATTTCGGCGCCCAGGTCGCGGGCGCCCTTCGCCAAAGCCTGGGTTAGCTGCGCCGGATCTATGTCACCGTCATCGGGATCATGGAGCGCGCCTTCCAGGTCATGGGTCTCGATGAAAGGATAGCGCTCACGGATTTCCCCAACGCCCATCATACCGACATCCAGCCCCTGATACCGGCCCATTCCGCAGGCGCGCTCGAACTCCATCATCCGTTCGCGGGAGTGAGCCAGCCGGATCGATCCCGTAACGTGGTAATTCATGGGATAGCCGACCTCATCGGCAAGCCTGCGGTAGAGTTCGGTCGAATACCGCTGCATGTTCATCACCGCCCAGCCGGTTGAGAACGTGGGCACGTTTCCGGCCGCGTGCCATGTCGAACCGGCCGTCAAATCGTTCCGTTCCAGAAGAACGCAGTCGGTCCATCCCGCCTTCGCAAGATGGTAAAGCGCGGACACCCCTACCGCACCGCCACCGATAATGACCACGCGTGCGGTTGAACCAAGACCGGCCATCGCCATCTCCCAAGTGTGCCGCGCGGCCGATAAGTCCGGGTTTCCGCCTCACGCAAGCGGCATTTGTCGCCGCGCTTACATCAACCGGCCAATCGAATACAACGGAAAAGCCGCCGCGCCGAAAATCCTTGCCAATCCACTCCACTGCGCAAAGTCAATGGCCCGGGCGATGGACTGAACTATCGGCATGCGTGGAGGCAAAGCCCCGTCGGGAACCGGCATTTGCCGACGGGCTCCGCGCCTATTGACAGTCATGACCCGCGCTCCTGCCATTGCCTCATGCGGCGCGCCGCCGCCTGACGCACCGAACAGCCACGAAAACAGGCCCCGGCTTCCGGCTCACGCCCGAAGCGCGGTGCCTTTCCTGTCCGAACGCATGGAATCCTTGTCCGAATGCCATTGGCGGGCGATGCGCCCGGTCAGAGTCCGAGTTGGCCGTGCGAGCCGAGGCGGACCAGATCGAGGTGGTCGGCGTCGGGCTTGCGGTAGATCAGCACCAGGTCGGACCGGACATGGCAGTCCCGATGGTCCTTCCACTGTCCGCCAAGCGCATGGTCACGGTGCCAGCGGCCGATCCTCCGCCAGTTCGGCCACGATACGGGCAAGCTCCGCATCGACGGTCCTGGCGAAACGGCCTTTGCTCTCGCGCCTGTAGTCCCTTTTGAAGGCCGCGGTCCGCCTAATC
>JAPOUP010000173.1 GCA_026708635.1 Rhodobacter sp. | reverse complement strand
TCCTGAAGGACGGTTCGGTTACGCCAAAGTACTGGACGGGGAGAGACCGGGCATTCCCGGAGCGATTTCGATCACGCCGAGTCGCTTGGCATTTCCGTTGATTGATGCCGAAATGAGTTTTCCCTTGGCTGGATTGCCATGTAATCCGTTCCGTCTTTCGGACGTGAGCGGAGTGGTGCCGGGGATGGATGAAAACGAATCCTTTCGAGTGGAATGTCCCATCCAAACGGATTGAGTTGCCCTGCGTACCAACTCAGTCTTCCTTTCCATCGTCGTTCATGACGTATGTTGCCATGGCCTTTAGGTCCGTATCGTTGAGGAATGACGTTCCGAAATTTACGACCTCCGCCATGCTCCCTCCAAAAATGTCCCCATCGGGGGTGATTCCCGTCTTCAGTGAGTACGCCAGGTCGTCGGTGGTCCAGCCCCTTGACCGCAGATCCTTCGGTAGGATTGATGGAGCCCGCCCGCCGCCGGGAATGCGGCCATTGCCCGCGAGGCTCCGGCCCTGAACGCGCGCCCCTGCGAAATTGCGTGCGGTGTGGCATGCGCCACAGTGGACGGCTCCGCGTACCAACCAGCGACCCCGATTCCAGGAAACGGTCTGCCCGGGCACGGGCTCTGTCTCGGGACGTGAGAGAAACGCGGCCCGCCAGAGTTTCAAACCCCATCTCTGATTGAAGGGTGGCCGAAGCTCGTGCTCCGGGCTCCTTTCAGCCACGGGAGATACTGTCCGGAACGCGGCCCAGAGATCCGCGATGTCCTGGTCGCTGAAGTTCGCGTAGAACGCGTAGGTGAACGCGGGGTAGTAGGGCTTCCCGTCGGGCGAGACGCCTTGCCGCACGGCCATGGCGAATTCCTCAACCGACCAGTTCCCGATTCCATTGTCGGGATCGGTGGTCAGGTTGGGCGGATGGATGATCCCGAAATCCGTCTTGAGTGGCGCGCCGCCCGCAAGTGGGGAACCCCCGGCCGCGTTATGGGTATGACAGGCTATGCACCCGGAGGCCCGGGCGAGGTAGGCTCCCCGGTCGATGTCCCCGGCAAGGATTATTGGCTCGGGCTCTACTCCGATTGGCCATGCGATCAGTGAGATGACACCCGCGCCGGCCGTCAAGGCCAGTCCAGACGCCACTCCCAGCCAAGGCCGCAAGTTTCAGAACTTCTTGGCGCGGAACTTCGAATGACAGCTGGAACAGATTTTGGTCATTGCCGCGAAAGCCGCATCGACCGGCATTCCGGCAAGCGTATCGGCATCGAGCGCCGTATCCGGGGCGCTGTCGGACATCATGCCGGATCCCTGACCGGTTTGATTTCCGCCGAGGCCGTTGTCAGCCGCGCGTTTCATGCCTTCCGCCGTCACCGCGAGCGCATTCGCCAGTTCCGCGAACCCGTCCCAGTCTTCCCAGATCGTGTCCAGCGCCTCCGACGGCGGTGCGTTCGAACCCTCCGGGAAAAGTTCGGTCATGACATCGCCGCTATTGGCGATCACCGTGTCGGCGGCTGACCTCACGGCGTCCGCATCATATTCGGACAGACCCCGCATTATCGGGACCAGAGCCTTGATCCGCTTCTGCATGGCCGACATGCCGGCCATACGTTTATCGACGTCATTCGCGTGGCCGATCTGGGCCGGCCCCAGAATCATGGCCGACGCTAACGCCGCGATGGAAATCCAGTTTCTCGTTCTCATAGCGACCCATTATGTGGGACAGGGTCGTGACGCGCAAGCCGGAATGCCCGATTTCAGGGAATTATATGGGAAGTTCACGATGCCTCCGCATCGTTTCGCTATGCGGGCCGGTCCCGCCTCCTCCGCGTCCGGATACGCCTGTCCTTGACGGGTTGTGCCGTCCGTCACTGGCGCGGACGCGTGATGGGAGGGTGCCGGTCGATATAGGGGCTCCTCAATCGAGTGGTGGCATGGGACCCAACCTTAATCTGGGTGCAGGAGCCGCCGCTCGCGTTTCCACACATAGAGTATCGACGCCATTGACAGGAATGTGGTGGACAGCTGGATCAGAACCAGCGGGGCCGCGCCCGCGCCGGGCGTCAGCACCATGCCGGCGAGCGCTGACAGCGCGGCCCCTCCACCGATCATCACCGCACCGCCAAGTCCGCTGGCTGATCCGGCCAGATGGGGGCGCACGGAAAGCAGTCCGGCATTGGCGTTTGGCATGACCAGACCGTTCCCGAGTCCCATCAGGGTCATGAATCCAAAGAAAATCCCCGCTGTGTCCTTACCGATGACAATCAGTGCCAATAAAAGCGTCATACCGGTAGCGACGATCACCGTGCCCGCAAGGATCATCCCGTTGACGCCGAAGCGGGTGGAATACCGCCCGGAGAGGAAATTCCCGAGAAAATAGCCAAGTGCCGGAGCGCCGAAGTAAAGCCCGAGTCTGGAGGCCTCCAGCCCGTATACCGCGCTTCCAACATATGGAGCGCCGCCGAGGTAGGCGAAAAAAGCGCCCGAACTGAACGCGGCCGTGAGGCAGTACCCCCAGAACCGGCGCGCGCCCAGAAGATCGGGATACTGGCGGAACTGCTCCGTAAAGCTTGTCGTGCGGGACACCGCGGTCTCGCCGAGGTCAGCCTGGCAGAGCAGCAGGATGGCGATGCCAAGAACCGAGAGCATCCAGAAGTTTGACTGCCAGCCAAACGCCTCATCAAGAAAACCGCCAATCGCCGGACCCAGCATCGGGACAACGGCCATGCCCATGGTCACGTATCCAATCATTGAAGCGGCTTGATCCTGCGGGACGGTATCCCGGACGATCGCGCGGCTGAGAACCATTCCCACCACGACGGTTCCCTGAAGCATGCGGAATGCGAGGAACGTTTCCACGGTTGGAGCGAATACGCAGCCGACCGAGGCGACAATGAAGATCACCAGCCCCCCGAGCACGACAGGCCTGCGTCCCAGCCGGTCCGAGAGCGGTCCGACGACCACCTGCAGCACCGCGTTCACACCGAGGTAGATCGCGACGGAAAGCTGCATGAACCGATAATCCGTTCCGAAGTACTCCGTCATGGCCGGAAGCGATGGAAGGAATACGTTAATCGATAGCACGGCTATTCCCATGATAAGGATTAGCGTCACGATGTGAGGCGGGGTTCGGCGGTCCAGAAAACGGACGCCGGCCGGTACGTTGCCGACGTTCGGCCGGATGGCGTCATCCCGTACTGCCATGTGAAGTGCCGCTCCTAACAGACCGACCGGGGATGGTCGGACAATTGCGTTCCGGTATACGGATTCCCGTCGGCGGGCCTCTGAATCAATGCGGTCCGAAGTCCCCTTGTCACCAGTGAACGGGATTCGATCGTGTTTCAATGCCTGACACTCCCGCCTCATCCGGGAATTCCGGGCCCCACCCGCCCCGCGCCCGTCCAGCCGTCCATTGACGGCCGTGGATGATCGCCCGCAAACGTGGCGGAGTCCGCCACCGACTTCCGTTCCCGTATAATGACTTGGCCCAGGGAGGATAGGACGGCTTCGATGAACCGGCGGGGCTCTCCCACTCGCCGGATGGCACCCGTTTTCCGCGGGGAATCCGCGACTTCATGCACCCGCCGCCCGAATCCATCGACTCCCGTCCGATATGTCGCAGGCCGGATACGTCGTAAATCCCGGAGGGACCCTGATCAGTCGCGCGGATTTAGGGAATTTCGCTTCCCCTGCCAGGTATCCCTGCCTAATCTGGAGATCATCGGCAGTGACAGGGCGATTCGGAAACGGATATGAAAGACATACTTCAGGAACTCCAGAACCGTCGCAATGCCGCCCGGCTAGGTGGGGGGCAGGGCAGGGTCGATGCGCAGCACGCCAAAGGCAAGCTGACGGCTCGCGAAAGGCTTGAACTGTTGCTGGACGAGGACAGTTTCGAGGAATTCGACATGTTCGTCGTCCACCGCTGCGGTGACTTTGGCATGGGGAGCGAACTGCCTTCCGGCGATGGTGTCGTTACGGGATGGGGAACCGTCAACGGTCGTATGGTCTATGTCTTCAGCCAGGACTTCACGGTCTTCGGCGGCTCCCTGTCGGAAACCCATGCGGGGAAAATCTGCAAGATCATGGATATGGCCGTGCAGAATGGCGCTCCGATCATCGGCCTCAACGACTCCGGCGGTGCCAGGATCCAGGAGGGCGTTGCGTCCCTGGCCGGCTATGCGGAGGTTTTCCAGCGCAACGTACTGGCTTCGGGTGTCGTCCCTCAGATCAGTGTAATAATGGGACCGTGTGCCGGCGGCGCCGTCTATTCGCCGGCGATGACCGACTTCATATTCATGGTCAAGGAGACGTCCTACATGTTCGTTACGGGGCCGGATGTGGTCAGGACCGTGACCAATGAAGTAGTGACGGCCGAGGAACTGGGCGGTTCCCTGACGCATACCAGGAAATCATCGGTCGCCGACGGGGCATTCGAGAACGATGTAGAGGCGATGGCGGAAATCAGGCGCCTTGTCGACTTTCTGCCGCTCAGCAACCGTGAGGGGCCGCCGATGCGGCCGTTCTTCGACCATCCGGATCGGGTCGCCGGGAATCTGGACACCCTGGTTCCTGACAGCCCCAACTCACCATACGACATGCACGAACTGATCCGTGAGGTGGCGGACGAAGGGGATTTCTTCGAGATCCAGGCGGAGTTCGCGAAGAACATTGTAACGGGCTTCATCCGGCTCGAGGGACGGACCGTTGGCACCGTGGCAAACCAGCCGATGGTTTTGGCGGGATGCCTTGACATCGATTCGTCCCGTAAAGCGGCGAGGTTCGTGCGGTTCTGCGACGCCTTTGAGGTTCCGATCCTGACATTCGTCGACGTACCTGGATTTCTGCCGGGAACGTCACAGGAATACGGTGGCGTTATCAAGCATGGAGCGAAGCTCCTTTTCGCGTATGCCGAGGCGACGGTTCCAAAGGTCACGGTCATCACCCGAAAGGCCTACGGCGGTGCCTATGACGTCATGGCTTCGAAGCACCTGCGGGGTGATTTCAATTACGCCTGGCCTTCGGCGGAGATCGCCGTGATGGGCGCGAAGGGAGCTGTGGAGATCCTTTATCGCTCCGAACTTGAGGATTCCGAAAGGATCGCCGAACGCACGAAAGATTACCAGGACCGGTTCGCAAATCCATTCGTAGCCGCGGAGAGAGGTTTTATCGAAGAGGTGATCATTCCGAGGAACACCCGAAAGAGGGTATGCCGCGCTTTCGCTTCGCTTAGGGGCAAAAAACTAACGAATCCATTGAAGAAACATGATAATATTCCGTTATGAAGTGCGCGGACGATCGAAGTTGGTCGGGCTGGACCGCCCGCCTCGGGCCATCGGCCTCCCGGCGGCCGCGCTCATGACGGTTGTGCCGGTTATTCGACGCGTGGAGAACGGCGAGCCCGGAAGAGCGATTGCGCGGGGGTCGTGGCGGAGGCCCGGTTTCGGCTGACCTCCCTGGAATGCCGTGCGTCTCGGGGATCGCGCCGGGGATGATGCGATGGAGTTCCGGACAGTTCCCGGCGCTCATTGCCGGTGTCCCGTGGATGCCCTCCAGAATGGAACGGCTACGTATCATTGCCACGGCGATAGGGATCATGGGGGTCACCGATATCCGTCATCCGAGTGGCGCTTCACGGTGGTCAAGACCTCGGTGATGGTCGGGATGGGCGGGCAGGGGCTTCGCGCGAAAAATCTTGTTGCATCCTGTTGAATTGTCGTGAAACTAGGGTCCCGTAAGCGGTCCGCCAGAATTTTTCTGCGGAGTAAATCGGAAATTCAACGGGAGACTCGTATGTCCAAGACTGTCAAAACCGCCGCTGCCCTATCTCTGGTGGCATTCATCGCGGCCTGCGCCACACATGAAGATATGGACCAGCATATGCAGGAAGGTCATGACGGAATGCAGGAAGAAATGCAGGAAGAAATGTCCATGGACGAAATGCAGGGCAAGATGGGTTGATGATCCAGACGGGGCGGGCTGTCTACACGCCTGCCCCGGTTGCCGCGCCGCTACCCGGGAGCGGGCCAATCGAGCGGCGACACGGTTTTTGAGGTTAATTCCCCGGGACACTTTTTCGTTTCATTGAATTTGGCGCTCGTGGGTTCGCCCTGGTGACCTTGCCTGAATTTGACGTCGGTGCCGGGCGGAATTCTGGCGATCGGTCAGACGTCCGGAGTCTATCGTCGCGTGTGTAATGCCCCATCACGAATTTAGGTTTGCCCGTGCGGGCGGCGATGGGATGTCACCGCCCAGTTTGGGAAATGAAGGACTCCGGTGTGAGTGTGTCGATTTGACCCCGCGTCAGGTCTTGCCATCACGCAACGAAGACCTGCCTGGGCTCTGGAACCGACCAAGGCGCCTGATCCCGGTCCGGCGAATTGGCTCTTCGCTTCATGAAACCCGACGCAACGTCACCGCTTTGGCCTGAGGCCCCGATCGTGGCCAACGCCGACCGAACCACGGCGCGGTTCACCCGGAGTCCTGGTTGGGAGCCGGAAAGGAGAACCGATGTTCGGAAAGATATTGATCGCGAATCGCGGTGAGATCGCCTGCAGGGTCATCAGGACCGCCCGCCGGATGGGAATCTCCACGGTTGCCGTCCACTCGGACGCCGATTCGCGTGCGCTGCACGTAAAAATGGCGGACGAAGCCGTTCATATCGGGCCGTCACCCGCGATCGAATCCTATATAGCGATCGAACGGGTAATGGACGCGTTAAAGAGGACCGGCGCGGAGGCGGTGCATCCCGGATACGGTTTTCTGAGCGAGAACGGTAGGTTCTCCAAAGCCCTTGAGAGCGAGGGCGTCGCGTTCATCGGTCCGCCGACGGGTGCCATCGAAGCGATGGGTGACAAGATCACCTCGAAGAAAATCGCCCGGGACGCGGGCGTGCCGATCGTTCCGGGTTACATGGGCCTGATCGGGGACGCGGAAGAGGCGGTGCGCATAGCGGCCGACATCGGTTATCCGGTCATGATCAAGGCGAGTGCCGGAGGAGGTGGCAAGGGCATGCGGATCGCCTGGGACGACGACCAGGCCCGGGAAGGTTTCCGGTCGTCCAGAAACGAAGCCGCCGCCAGCTTTGATGACGACCGAATCTTCATCGAGAAATTCGTCACACGCCCGAGGCATATAGAAATCCAGGTCCTCTGCGACGCGCATGGGAACGACATCTACCTTGGCGAACGCGAATGCTCGATCCAGCGGAGAAACCAGAAGATTATCGAGGAGGCGCCGTCTCCGTTTCTTGACGGGACGACCCGTGCCGCGATGGGCGAACAGGCGGTCTCGCTAGCGCGGGCCGTGGGTTACCGGAGCGCCGGTACGGTTGAGTTCATCGTGGACGAAAGCCGAAACTTCTACTTTCTCGAAATGAATACCCGTCTTCAGGTGGAACATCCGGTTACCGAACTGATCACCGGCATAGACCTGGTCGAGCAGATGATCCGCATCGCTGCCGGCGAGAGGCTTCCGTTCTCCCAGTCCGACGTGACTCTCGATGGATGGGCGATCGAGAACAGGGTTTATGCCGAGGATCCCCGCCGCGGCTTTCTTCCATCGACGGGCCGACTGACCCGATACCGGCCACCGGAGGAAACCGCCGCCGGGCCTTTGCTCGCCGGCGGGCTCTGGGAGGGGGCGGCCGCAACGGGAGAGACCGCCGTGCGGAATGACACGGGCGTTTACCAGGGTGGCGAGATCAGCGTGCACTATGATCCAATGATCGCCAAGCTCTGCACTTGGGCGCCGCGGCGGGACCAGGCCGTCGAGGCGATGCGATTGGCGCTTGACCGTTTCGAGATCGAGGGGATCGAGCATAACCTGTCATTCCTGAGTGCCGTCATGGACCATCCCGTGTTCGTTTCAGGCGATATAACCACCGCCTTCATCGACGATGAGTTTCCCGCCGGATTCAATGGCGTAAGCCTGCCCGAAAGCGATCTGCGCCGTGTGGCCGCCGCCGCGGCGGCGATGTACCGTCTTGTGGAGATCAGGCGGACGCGTATCAGCGGGCGTATGGACAACCATGAGCGGCGGATTGGCGGCGACTGGGTCGTCAACGTTCAGGGAAAGCCATTCGCGCTTCGCGCCGAGGCGGATCGCGACGGAGCCGATCTGCACTTACCGGACGGTGGCGCGATTCGGGTGGAGAGTGACTGGAAGCCCGGCGAATCACTTGCCGTGCTCCGGTTGGATGGCGAACCGTTGGTGCTGAAGGTCGGAAAGGTATCCGGAGGATTCCGGCTCCGCACCCGTGGCGCCGACATGACGGTGTCCGTGCGGACTCCCCGACAGGCGGAACTCGCTTCCCTGATGCCCGCACGGCGGCCGCCGGACACTTCCAGACTGCTGCTTTGCCCGATGCCTGGACTGGTCATAAAGATCGATGTCGAGGTCGGTGAGGAGGTTCAGGAAGGCCAGTCACTCTGCGCCGTGGAAGCGATGAAGATGGAAAACATCCTTCGTGCCGAGCGAAAGTCGGTCGTCAGCAGGATCAATGTCGGTCCCGGTGACAGTCTGGCCGTGGATGACGTAATCATGGAATTCGAATGATCCCGCCGCGTGTGCGTCCCTCACCCTCGCGGAGCGCTTGGCCGAACCGGTCTCGCTATCCCTCCGCGAGGCTCGTTCCCCGGTTTCGCGAACCGGCTGACCGGTGGACGGGTATCGCGGTTACCGACGGCCTGTCCGCGTGTTGGCGCGGAAGCGGGTTGGAGCGCTACTGGGAATTTCCCGCCGCGGTGGCTTTCGCATCGCGGATTTCCTTTTGCCGCAACGGCCATCGATCCATTGCATGGGTAATCTCGCGGACGTTCCACGGGAAAGGTTTGCGTAAGTTGATCTTTCCATCCTTGCCGATCAACGTAAGCATGAAGCCTCGCGGACGCAGTCTGGTGCGGATCGCCGTTTCCGCGCCGGGATCGGTGTCGACAATCAATACCACATCGCGCTCAAGCAGTTCGTCGGGTCGTTCGAGCAAGAGTTCAAGCTGTTCCTGGACATTCGGATCCGCGGGGGTGTCGGCGAAAACGACGATGGGACGCTTGAGCCACAGGAATTCGTCAAGCGAGACGTCGGCGGCTTCCACCGGCACCAGTGCCGTTGATTCCGTTGCCGATGCGCCGGAGTCCTGCCAGGCCGGAACCGCGAGTAGGGTAGTGATGGCGATGGCGTGTATCTGTCTCATGCGTCCTCCCGGGTTTTCTGAATATAATGCCCGCGGTGGCGGAATCGAAGAGCCAACGGGAACAACTGCCTGTGTCGGGGCCCGCCCGGTCCGCATGGGCCGAATTCGGGAGGAACCGCAATGACCGGTGACGGATCCGAATGGAAGGCGAGGGCGGAGCGTGAGCTGTCCGGTCGGTCGCCGGACGAACTGGTCTGGAACACGCCGGAGGGAATCGCCGTCAAACCCGTCTACACCGCCGCCGACATCGAGGGGCTCGCCCATATGGATTCGATGCCAGGCGAGGCGCCGTTTACGCGTGGACCCCGCGCGACCATGTACACCGGCAGGCCCTGGACCATAAGGCAGTATGCGGGTTTCTCGACCGCTGAGGAATCGAACGCGTTTTTCCGCCAGGCTCTGGCGGCGGGTCAGCAGGGCGTGTCGGTCGCCTTCGATCTCGCGACCCATCGCGGCTATGACAGCGACCATGAGCGGGTGACGGGAGATGTCGGCAAGGCGGGGGTCGCCATCGACTCCGTCGAGGACATGCGGCTTCTGTTCGACGGAATTCCCCTGGACGAGGTATCAGTGTCGATGACGATGAATGGTGCGGTGATTCCCGTCCTCGCGTCTTTCATCGTGGCTGGCGAGGAGCAGGGCGTCAACCGAAGCGGGCTGTCCGGCACCATCCAGAATGACATCCTGAAAGAGTTCATGGTGCGGAACACCTTCATCTACCCCCCCGGGCCTTCGATGCGAATCGTGGCCGATATAATCGAGTACACGTCGAACGAGATGCCAAGGTTCAATTCCATCAGCATCTCGGGCTATCACATGCAGGAGGCGGGCGCGAATCTCGTTCAGGAACTGGCCTTCACGTTGGCCAACGGGAGGGAATACGTGAAGGCGGCGGTTTCGCGGGGTCTGGACGTTGACAGGTTCGCGGGGCGGCTGTCCTTTTTCTTCGCGATAGGCATGAACCTGTTCATGGAGGCGGCGAAACTCCGGGCGGCGCGTTTTCTCTGGCACCGGATCATGAGCGAGTTCGAACCGAAAAACCCCCGGAGCCTGATGCTTCGCACCCATTGTCAGACGTCAGGCGTGTCGCTTCAGGCGCAGGATCCCTACAATAACATTGTCCGCACAGCGTATGAGGCGCTGAGCGCGGTGCTCGGAGGAACCCAGTCGCTTCACACCAACAGTTTTGACGAGGCAATCGCCCTGCCGACCGAATTTTCCGCCCGAATCGCGAGAAACACCCAGCTTATCCTGCAGAACGAGACCGGCGTGACCAAGGTCGTCGACCCGTTGGCGGGCTCATATTATGTCGAGCGGCTGACCGCCGAACTCGTCGATGCGGCATGGGACACAATCCAGGAAATCGACGAAATGGGAGGCATGACCGAGGCGGTGGCGAGCGGTATGCCTAAACTTCGCATCGAGGAGACCGCGGCGCTACGTCAGGCGGCGGTGGACCGTGGCGAGGACGTAATTATCGGCGTCAACAGATTCAGGCCCGATCGCGAGGCTCCCGTCGAGGTGCGCGATATCGATAACGCCGCCGTTCGTGGATCGCAGATCAATCGCCTGAAGAGGATCCGTGCCACGCGGGACGAAAGGGACTGCGCCGGGGCTTTGGCGGCGCTGCAGCGGAGCGCCGGAAGCGGTGAGGGCAATCTATTGGAACTCGCCATTGACGCGGCACGCGCCCGAGCGACCGTTGGGGAGATCTCCATGGCGATGGAGCGCGTGTTCGGGCGGCATCGCGCGGAGGTGCGCACCCTTTCCGGCGTCTACGGATCCGCCTATGAAGGGGATGTGGAATTCAGTGCGATTCAGGCCTCAGTCGAGGAATTCACCGAGGCTGAGGGGCGGCGCCCCCGAATCCTGGTGGTCAAGATGGGTCAGGACGGCCATGACCGTGGCGCCAAGGTGATCGCGACGGCATTCGCGGACATCGGATTTGACGTGGATGTCGGACCATTGTTCCAAACCCCGGAAGAGGCCGCGCAGGACGCGGTTGACAACGATGTGCACGTCGTCGGGATTTCCACGCAGGCCGCCGGGCACAGAACGCTCGCGCCCAGGCTTGTGGAGGCCCTGCGGGAGCATGGCGCTGAGGACGTCGTCGTGATCTGTGGTGGCGTGATTCCCCAGAAGGACCACGAATTCCTCAAGGACTCCGGCATCAAGGCGATATTCGGACCCGGAACGAACATTCCCGAAGCGGCGCGGGAGATCCTGCGTCTAGTC
>JAPOUP010000321.1 GCA_026708635.1 Rhodobacter sp. | reverse complement strand
AGGAACACAGCGAGCGGGACGCGATGGTGTACACGGACGAGGCTTCCGCCTATGTCGGCATTGACCGCAGGCACGAACGCCTGAACCACAGTGCCCGGGAATATGTGAACGGCATGGCGCACACGAACGGGATCGAATCCTTCTGGTCGATGCTGAAGCGCGCCCACAAGGGGACGTTTCACAAAATGTCGGTCAAGCATCTGCAACGATACATCTACGAATTCTCGGGCAGGCACAATGTCCGGGAGTGGAACACGGTGGACCAGATGGCCGATGTGGTGGCCAACCTCGTCGGCAAGCATCTGTCCTACGCCGAACTGACCGCCGACAACGGACTGCCGAACGGGCTGCGGAAAATCCGGCGCTAAGTATAGAAAGGATCTCAGTAATTTAACTGGGTGTAACCCAGATTAGTTGGTCAGGCGTCGGCAGCCTGATCGATCCGCCAGCCGAGGAGGTCGAGCAGCCTTTGTTACATAGCAACGCAATGCCATCATGCGCATCTGCGAATCGCGATCACCAACAAAGTTGGGCTACACCCATTTAACTTAAGGGTTGCACAAAAGCCTGTGCTGATGTTAGATTCTTCCGCCCGACTTTCGATATTTGTCGGGCAGAACAGTCGACAAGCTGCTAGGGAAAGGATGAACATGGCGAGGACTTCATATTCTTGTGTTATTCCAGTCAAGGAAGAGCGTGTCACGGATGAATATGGTATTGATGATTTCTGGGTGCTGACTAGCGAAGTACTTCCGGGTTTCGTACTCGGGGGAAGAGACCTGGAAGAACTGCACGCCGAAGTGCCGGAAGTGATTCGCTTTCTGTTCAAGGAGAACTTCGATATGAACGTCGAGGTTCGTCGAGTGACTGCGCCTGAGAGCCTCAAAGAAGGTGTGACTGTACCGAATCCAAAAACGGCGTGGACCGCCTTTCCTCTCGCGGCGTAAAAGACATGGCGCTTCAAGTGTATACCCGCGAAGAATTCGAGAAGGAACTGAGAGGCGTTTTAGGGCTTCGCCTAATAGCCGAACATACCCCTACCAGAGAGCAGTGGAAAACTCCGAAGGGCAATCCGATTCTAATCAGAAGACTGCCTGACGGTGAGCTATATCCCCATTTCATGGTAAGAAGAATAGCTGGGCAGGTAAAATTGCTTGACGCCCCGGAACCCTAACAAGGAGGAAAATCTCATGAACATACTTACCCCCCCCCCCTCAAATCTGGGAATCCTCAATGAGGCGGCTAGCAACACTGCTGGCCGCCGCGCTGGCGGCAACGGTGGTCGCCGCGCCGGTGGCGGCGCAGACCACGATAAACGCGCCGGGGTTGATAGGCCCTACAGCCTGCGCCGGGCAGGGTGAGGCGGTCGATACCAATCTTGGGACCATCACAACGGTGAATAACACCAGCGCGGTATTTACCGCCCCGAGAATCGCGAACATGTACAGCATTTTGCGAAGCCGCGGGGGGGATGGCGGACCGACTGAATTTCCCACCAACATCAAGGTCTACAACGCGAAGAACGGCACACAGGCGGGTAGTACCCAGGTGATCGCCAATTTTCGTTCGGTATATACCGAGCTGAACACTGCTTTCACCTTCACGCTGTCCAGCCTGACCGAAAAGACGCCCTATTATGCCGTGGTCTACACAACGGCAAGGGGCTACGGCGAGGGCAACCCCCTAACCGTACGCTGCTTCATGACGGGCGGAACCTATACCCCGTCGAATGAATCCGGCCAGCCCGGTTACGTGGCCAATACCACAAGCGGATGCTTCTCGATCAGCCCCCGAACCCATCAGGACGTGCGAAACTGCCTGTGTGGCAGATCGAGAATCTGGAATGACGATGCCCAGAACACTGCGGCAAGGACAGGCTTGGGCTGCGCGAACCAATAACCGTCTTTGACAGACCCACGCGGGGCGGTCTTCGGATCGCCCTTTTTTCTGTGTGCCCCGGTTTCCGAAGGTTGTCCCTTGCCTTGACAAGTGACCAATGCCAGATAACTTGTATTTAGCGGAGCCTGCCTACGCAGGGTAAAGGTTTGCCGTTAAATTGGAAAACGAGGGGAGAATGATGACGACCAAACACAATGAGACGGTACCGGGCCTCAAGCCGTCCGGTTACCAGCCGACCAAGGCCGAGATGGAAGAGGAATTCGACATGCCTGGCGCCGACGACGAGACGTTGCGCAGGGCGTTCTTCACCCCTTTGGGGAAACCGGCTCCCGTTGAATCCTGATCGTCTTTGGTGGCCCCGCCGGGAATCGAACCCGAAACCTGGATCTCCGAAAATCCTGCTCTATCCAATTGAGCTACGGGGCCGTACAAAGACGTAGCTGCGAGAGTTTATTGACAGGTGCGGAAAAGCAGACTACATATCTGCATGTTGCCGCGCCGTCGCCAAACTCTCGCGGTATATAGGGCCACTACCACACCAATGGTGGTGGCCCGCTTTGGTTATTACTGCATGAGGAATACACGATCAAGACCGGCAAATGGGAATTCCAGTTAAAATGTTATCAAGGGTTATAATCCCCAATACAAAGGCGTTCCAGTAGATCAGGCGCCGGATGCGGTCGGGCATGGCTTCGGCGACCTTGGATATGATCGTACCGCCGTAGGAGTGCCCCAAAAGGACAAAATCGTTCAAATCACGCTCGTTCAGGTAGTCGACGGCGGATCGCACCGCATCCGCGTGGCCGATCGTACGGTCCGTCTCGAAACCCGGAGGCGCATTGCCCGCAAGTGTGGGCGTGTGTATCTCATGGCCCGCCTCACGCAGCGGCTCCGCGAGCTCTTGCCAAAGGCTGCCGTAATGCCACGCTCCGTGGATCAGGACGATTTTCATGTGCGATCTCCCTTATAGCTGAACCCAGCCCTCGGGCGGCTCTTTGCCGGGATGGACCGTGCCGCAATTCGGGCAGGTGCGATCCTCTTCCGAAGCGTAGAATCTCTCGTAGACCGGAGGCAAATCCTTCACGATCGACTGCAATTGGAACTCGGCCCGATACACCTTGTGGTTGCAGTTGAAGCAATACCATTCAATGGCGTCGTGCTGGC
Source organism: Rhodobacter sp. (assembly GCA_026708635.1). Classification (GTDB taxonomy): domain Bacteria; phylum Pseudomonadota; class Alphaproteobacteria; order Rhodobacterales; family Rhodobacteraceae; genus JAPOUP01. Next base: position 8,426 of record JAPOUP010000321.1, on the reverse strand, counting down.
CTGGTTGGCGTTTGGGCTCGATCACCAGCCCGACGGAGCCGTCCTGGGGGCGCTGGGGCGAGTGCCGCACATGCGGTGGCAAGAGGAAAATCTCGCCTTCACGGATGGGGACGTCATAGAACTCCCTGCCATCATGGAGCTTGAGCAGCATGTCGCCCTCAAGTTGGTAGAAAAACTCCTCGACCGGATCATCGTGGTAATCCGTGCGCTTGTTCGGACCGCCGACGACCGTGACCATCAGGTCGGAATCCTCGAAAACCATCTTGTTGCCGACCGGGGGTTTCAGGAGGTGACGATGCTCGTCAATCCAGGCCTTGAAATTGAACGCCGATAGCTTTGGCATGGTGCTCTCCCTTTGCCGGAAAGTCTCCGTGACAATCCCTATAGCCGCAAAGAAATTGTCCGCATGTAGATATCCGATTTTCTTATATCAGATCTTCAGGCCGCATTCACTGAATCCAATGCGGATGATTTCCCTTTCCGCCTCGCTGAGTTCCAGCATCGGCGCGCGCACGCGCCCGCCCGTCTGTCCCAGAAGCTCCTGCCAGTACTTGCCAAAGGCGGTGGGTTTGCCCGCGGGTCTGGTACGCCTCATCGCGTCCCGGACGGGGTTCAGGCTGTCAAAGACGCGTCGGGCCTCATCCGCTTTGCCCTCAAACGCCAGCCGCGTGTATTCGTTCATCCGCTGATCGTTCCCGGTCTGCAGGAGATAGGGCGGCGATGAGCAGAGATAGAGCTTCCAGCCCAGCTCAAGGATATTGTCCAGCCATTCATGCTCCGCCGAGGTTGAGACATGGATCCTGTCGCCCACCATATGGGTCAGGCGCACATACATCTCGCGCGGGACCGAGTATTTGATGGCCACGATGTTGGGCAGTTCGGCGATCCGCGCGCAGTCCTCGGGCTGCATAAGGTAGCCGCTGTCAGGATGGCTCCACATGGCGATGCCGATGTCCAGTTCGTCGCAGAAGCGCTTGTAATACCGGTAAAGAAGCTCGCCGCGCTCCTGGCAGAAGCTCAGCATGGGCGCATGGACCACCACGTAATCCGCACCGATTGCCTGCGCATGCCGGCCCAGTTCAAGCGCCGTGTCCATGTTCTGGTCCGAGATTGACATGATTGTCCCGGCCCCGCCGGCACATTCCTCGACCGCAATCGTCATGTTGCGCATGCGTTCCTCCAGGCTCATCGCCCAGAACTCGCCCTGCTTGCCCGCTATGAAGAGACCCTGGATGCCAAGGTCGTCGATCCAATGGCGGATATTCGAACGCAGCCCCTTTTCGTCCAATGACAGGTCATCGCAGAAAGCGTTCAGGGCCGCGGCCCAGATGCCCGTCATATTCTCGCGCGCATAGGCCTTGGCGTCGTGTTTGGCGTATTTCATGATTGGGTGCCTGCGAAGTTAATCACGCCAAGCAAATAGCATCGCGCGCCCGCGGTCCAAGGTGAAGCGCGCAAGTGGATATATGAAATTGGAATATCCGCGTCTTTCCAATTCCCGAAACAAACCGTTCGTCGTAAGGTTGCGCCATGAAAATCGGATTGATCGGAAAGGGTGCGATCGCGCGTTATGTTTTATCCGCGATCGACGGTCGAGGGCATGAGATCGGGGCCATCCTGCTGCGCCCGGAGCGGATTGCGCCGGACGCTGATTTGGAGGTTGGGTCGGTTGACGCCCTTCCATCCGATCTTGACCTGATAATTGACTGCGCGGGGCATCGGGCTCTCGCCACCTACGGGCCGCGGATTCTGGCGCGCGGTATGGACATGATCACGGTTTCGCTCGGCGCTTTGGCCGATCCATGCACGGAGGTCGCCTTGACCCAGGCCGCTCGGGACGGTGACGCAAGGCTACATCTGGCCAGTGGGGCCATCGGCGCATTGGATTGCCTGAGTGCCGCGCGCATCGGCACGCTGACAAGCGTCACCTATACGGGACGCAAGCCACCTCAGGGGTGGAAGGGATCACCGGCGGGGCGAAAGCTGGACCTGGACGCGCTGCCGGAAGGGGAGCACGTGCATTTTGCGGGCAGCGCGCGCGCGGCGGCATTGGATTATCCCAAGAACGCCAATGTCGCGGCCGCGGTCGCCCTGGCCGGTCTTGGATTTGACAAAACCCAGGTTCAACTGATCGCCGACGCAACGATCACTCGGAACATCCACGAGGTGACCGCGACCGGCGATTTCGGGCGGTTTCACTTCCGGATCAGTGGCAGTTCCCTGCCTGGCAATCCGCGCTCATCCGCGCTGGCGGCAATGAGCGTCCTGAGCAAGCTCGACCGGATTACCCGAAGGATCTCGCTGTGATCGAACGTCATGCCCGCATCGTTGACCGGGCGCTGACCCGGCTCAAGCTGCGTCAGCTGCGCCTTTTGGTGGCGGTAGGCACTTACGGCAACATCCAGAACGCCGCGCGGTCTCTGGGAATATCACAGCCCGCCGCGACCAAGATGATACAGGATCTGGAACTGGACTTCGAGGTGAGTCTGTTCAACAGAACAAATCGCGGGGTTGTCCCAACGGTCTTTGGCGAGACCCTGATCCGTCATGGCAAGCTGATCTTCGCCCAAATCTCAAACGCCGCGCAGGAACTGGATGACCTCAGCGAGGGCAGTGCGGGACGCGTTGTCGTGGGCACGTTGCTGGCCGCCTCGGCAAGCCTGCTGCCCCAAGCGATAGATCTGCTTTTGGCCGAGCGTCCGAATGTTGCGGTCAAGATCAGCGAAGGCACGAATGAGGTGCTGATGCCAGGACTTCTGTCCGGAGAGATTGACATGGTGGTCGGACGTCTTCCCTCGCACCGTCACCGCAATAAGATCAAGCAGGAGAAACTATTCGAGGACCGCATCCTGGCAATCGCGGGACCTGGCCATCCCCTGGCGGAAAAAAAGGGGATCACCTTTGCCCAGACGAAGCCCTTCGGCTGGATTCTGCCGCCTCCGGAAACCACGTTGAGGCGACAGGTCGACCATTTCTTTGTCGGCCAACAACAATATGTGCCCCCGGTTTCGATAGAAAGCGTGTCCTACCTGACAAACCGAGCGCTGCTGCTGTCGCGACATCTGGTCGGGCTGATGCCCGCCGAGGTCGTCGCGGAGGACATCCGCAACGGCCATCTGGTTAAGCTTGACTGGACGGTCCCCTTCGGACACCGCCCGATCGGTCTCTCGCTTCGTGCTGATGGCGAATTGTCGCCCGCCGGCCGTGCGTTCAAAACCGCGCTGCACGTGGCGGCGCGGTCCAGGCAGGCCTGATATTCCCCAATCCGATATCAGTATTCCTCCAATTCACTTGAAGCGCATGCTAGCGACGGGTGATCTGGACCCGGGACAAACCGGAGGCGCTTTTATGTATCCCGATCTAAATCTGTTCATTGCCGGCGAATGGCGAAAGACAGGGTCGGATATGCCGGTGATCAACCCGGCCACGGAAGAGGAACTTGGCCGTCTCCCCCGCGCGTCACAAAGCGATCTGGACGACGCGCTCAGCGCCGCGGTCCAAGGGTTTGAGCTCTGGAAACACGTCTCTCCAAGGGACCGCGCGACCACGATCCTGCGCGCCGCCGCCCTGATGCGCGAAAGGCGGGAAGAGATCGCGACCTCCATCACGCTGGAACATGGCAAGCCATTGAAACAGGCGCGTTTGGAGGTCACCCGAGGCGCCGAGTTCCTTGAATGGGACGCCGGCGAGGCCATGCGGACCTATGGCCGGATCATCCCCGCCGCCCGAGGGCATAAATTCGCGGTCCATCACCAGCCCGTTGGCGTGGTCGCGGCCTTCTCCCCCTGGAACTTTCCGATGAGCCAGCCCGCGCGGAAGATCGCGGGGGCCCTGGCTTCGGGCTGCTCGGTCATCCTGAAAGCAGCCGAGGAAACGCCAGCGGGCGCGCTGCACATCGCCAGGGCGTTTCAGGACGCGGGCCTGCCGCCGGGCGTCCTGAACATCGTCTTTGGCAACCCCACTGAAATCTCGGGCTATGTGATCCCGAAAGACCCCGTGCGGCTCGTGGCCTTTACCGGTTCCACCAGTGTCGGGCGGCACCTGACAATGCTGGCGGCGCAACATGACACGCGGGTGCTTATGGAGTTGGGCGGCCACGCGCCGGTGATCGTGTGCGAGGACACCGATGTGCGGTCGGCCGCCGTCTCCGGCGCCATCCGCAAGATGCGCAACACGGGGCAGGTCTGCACCTCGCCCACGCGGTTCTTTACGCATGAAAGCGTTTTTGACGCCTATGCCGCGGCTTTCGTCGAACGGGCGAAGGGAACCGTCGTGGGGAACGGCATGGACGCGGGTGTGGAAATGGGTCCAACCGCGAACGATCGCCGCGTGCCCGTTCTGACCGATCTCGTCGAGGACGCGGTGGCCAAGGGCGCGACGCTCGGGACGGGTGGCCGGCGCCCTGCTGGCAAGGGCTATTTCTTTCAGCCCACGGTCCTGCTGAATGTCCCGGAAAACGCGCGAATAATGACGGCGGAACCCTTTGGGCCCGTGGCGGTGATCAACCCGGTCACTTCGCTGGACCATGCCATCGAGCGAGCCAATTCGGTGCCGTACGGTCTGGCGGGGTATGCCTTCACGAATCGCGCCGACTATATCGACCGGCTCGTGGACGAGCTTGAGGTGGGCAACCTGTCAATTAACACGCTGGAGGCCTCGATGCCGGAAACGCCCTTTGGCGGCGTCAAATCCAGCGGCTATGGCCGCGAAGGCGGCACCGAGGGCCTGGATAACTACATGACGGTGAAGAACGTATGGCATGCGGTTGCGATCGCGTGAGCCACGGATTGGTCGGAACAATGATCCAAAAGGCGACAAGGGATTTATGGATCTGTCCGGCCTTGGCTGGAAACATCACCGCCCACTGTCTCCCGAGGTCGCGCCCATGAACCGACTCCGGCTTCGGGGGAAGAATTCCGGACGGGTTGGCCGGCCCGCCGGCGGTCGTTACAGGTAAATAGGCCACAGCTCTTTCCAATTCGACTGGGCCCATAAGTTGAGACAGCGGATCCAGGTCGTTCGAAATCCGCAACCGCGCTTCGTGCTGGCAGGAGAGTCTCTCAATGGTTTTCGCCAGGGAGGCGTCCGGGCGACGAGAGCGCCTTTCACCCGCGCTTCAAAGCGGGTAACCGGAAACACCTCTCCCAACCAAGGGAGGGGTGCGTGCAGCCGGCTGGAGAACGCCGCGCCCGACGTAGGCTTAACGGTTGGTGAAACGAAACCCGTAAGGCGCGGAGCAAACCTTGCGCAATACAGGAAAATTCAGTTCCATTGAAATGTGAATATACTACGATAAAATACTGATAAACTTTGAAAATAAAGTAACTTCAAGGATCACTTCCGCCTTAGTGCAAAGCCGCGTGACGGTCGCGGCATATCTCCAGCATCCGATCGGCCTTGGCGGTCAGCTCGGCATTGAGATTCGGGACCGCAGGGAAGCCAATCCGATCAAGGCCGGTAGCAAAACCTGCCAGCAGCTCGTCCATAGCCGCATTGGCGGCACGTGCGGGTATCCCAGCGTTTGGCCGCCATGCGCAGAAAGTCGGCGCGGCGCAGACGGTCGTCCTTGCCGTTCAGTCTGAGGGCCATGAGGCCATTCTCGAGGCATGGGAAAACGCGGGTGGTTACGGCATCGTATAGTGGCACCATTCGTACGCTCTCAAAGGTATCCGCGCCCGGTGCCGCCGCCTTAAGCAGGGCAAGGTTCTTGAGGTGCATATCCCCGTCTGCAATGAGCCAAGCAAACAGCGCGCGCTTCAGAATGACCAAAAGGTCCGCCTCCGGCACGGTTCAGAGTGGGCGCACAGCACGCGCGACCCGCTCGATGGTGCTGTCATATTTGGCCTCGGGGGGCAGATCGAGAACCGAGCAGATGTCTTCGAGCGCAATACGGCGGTTGTCATCATCGCCGCTGCGAATATCAAAGCGCTCGACGGTCAGCGCCGGTGGCATCCCGTCCGGGGGAGGGAATTGACGGGACACTGGTATGCGCGGCAGAGTGCAAGTACACGAAAAAAGGCACTGATGAACAGACCACGATATCGGGAAGCTGGTATTTCACCGTCAGTGGAAGTGAGGCCACTACCCCAAAAGCTCTCTATGTCGAAGACGCGAAAACCAAGGACTATGTGCCTCGCATCACTAAACCCTATGGTGAATGGGGTTACTGGCTTCCTGGTTCAGGGGACAAGAGAGTCGACATTTATTACGCGGCCAATGCACCGGGAGCCCTTGAACTTCGCGACTACAGGGGAAGGGGAGATCGAGTTGGGCCTGATTGTGACGTAGATATGGATGTTGCCGGAGACTATTGCGGACTAGCTCCCACCGTCGCCGTTTCTAACAGAGCCACCTACACTGGCGACGCCAAGGGCGTTTCCTATCTCTATGGTTCGGAACGGAAGGTTGGGGCATTTGACGCCACCGCCACGCTTCACGCCCAATTCGGTCATGGAAATAATAACGCTGGAAATGAAGTTCGTCTTTCTGGCGTGATCTCTGATTTCAAGGGAGTCGCTGTGAACGGGGACTGGGAATTGGAACTTGAAAGGGACTATGGTACAGGAACTGTAACAGATGGCGGTACATACGGGAACCTAGAAGGCAAGAGAGGAGAGTGGGAAGCTCAACTCTACGGTGAAGACGGCAAGCGTCCCACCGGAGCCGTCGGCGCGTTTGACGGCTACTTCAACGACGGTGAGGTCGTGGGCGGTTTCCACGTCAAGTAACCCTGACCGTTCATAACGGACCGCAGACCAATGACCCCGGCCAGTGATGGCCGGGGTTAATCCTTTCCGCAAAACTATTTTCTCGCCAAAACGTAAATGCACTAAAGCTGTTGCGCTTCCATCCAATCCATGTCAGACTCTACCCTGCGACAACATCCAATAGCCCGCTATGCCGGGTCGCTCACTGAATACGCCTTACCGGGCCAGGGGAAACGATTCCCTTGGTCCGGCGGCCAATAGGTGAGGCATTCTTCTATCTATTGGAGTTGTCGCAACGGCCCGGCACCTGCGGCCGGCCGTTCAACTCGAACGGAAGGAAGAACGCCGTGAAAACACGCACTGCATTATCTGCGCCGGGCACGGTTCTGGCGCTCGCCCTGGCGGGCTGTGGAGGCGGCAGCGGTTCGCCGCCCGTGAACCCTCTCCCGCCTGTCGAGATTTCCTTCACCAAGCTAAAGGCCGGTGAAACCGTCAGGTCGGGCACCTACACCGTTTCCGGTGATCCAGTCGAAATAGCCGCGTTCTATGCGGCGTGGGGGAGACTTGACGAAGCCGGAATGAAAATAGAAAGCGGGAAGTCCCTGGACGTCGGGGGCCTCAGCCTCAAGTGCTCCGGTTCAGAGGAATGCGGTCTTGAGATAGACGTAAACTCGAGAACCGTCGTCGTCACAGGCACGATAGAAGTAAAGGAAATTCCAGAATCAAAACCTGAACGGGAATCGACTTCCAGTTCAGACGAACCTACGGACAGCGGTGGCTCCACTCAACCCGTTATAGAAAGCCAGTCCTCCGAAGCCGGCCCTTCTAACATGGATGATGATCAAGGCAGTGACGCGCTTACGCGAAAAGTGCTTGCCGCGTTTGGAAACGGGGAAGACTTTATGGGAGGACCAATTCACATAAGAGAACTGACCTACATGCCAAAGGAAGCCACTGAACACTTTGGAGCAGAATTTCATCTAGATGAAAATCCCCGTGAATTGAGGATTTGGTCAGCGCCACCGAACGATGATTATCATCGGGTTTCCGTAAATGATTCAGTTTTCACCGGAGAGGCAACCTATAACGGTAACGTTATTGGATACGCCTATCACGGGTTATCCGGCTCTGAAACGGGCGGAGGGTTCAACGCGGACATCACCCTGAACGCGAACTTTGTCGATGAGAGCGTCTCGGGGACCGTTTCCAATTTCAGTGGACCCGGCGCGGGTTCGGACTGGGGAACCGTTGCCTTGGAAGACGGCGGTGTTATTGGCGGCGCGGTCGAAGGAGGCTGGAGCCATGAATTCTATCGCAAGGAGAGTGAAGGCAATCCCGACGGAGCCACTGGCACCGTGGACCTAAAATTCAGTGACGGAAGGGCAAGAGGCGCGTACAACGCTGACTAAACGGTCCTGACCCCTTGCCAACCCTAACCCGAACATCAACTCCGGCCAGCACCTGGCCGGGGTTATCGTTTGAAGTGCCGTTGAGAGCCCGTAAGCCGCCCGTGGAGCGCGTCCGGGGGTTCTTGGTCGTAAGGGGGGTAAGGGTAGCCTGAACAACTGCCCTTTGTAACGGTTCACGCGGTCTCCCGCCGCAGTGAAAGCCAGACCAGCGCCCCGGCCGCGATCATCAGAAACGGCGCCATCGCCAGGTTAACTGCGATCCATCCTTCCTGGGCTGACCCGCCGGAACAGTTCATAAGGCCACCGCTCG
>JAPOUP010000095.1 GCA_026708635.1 Rhodobacter sp. | reverse complement strand
CCGCTCGACCGCGGAGTTCTGCAAGAGGCTCGTCTGAATAGAGGTCTCCCACCGATTGAGGAATCATATGGAGGTCGGTGGCGCTCTCTTCGTGAACCTGGCCGTAGAGGGTTTAAGGCCCATCCAACCGGGTCCCCGTCAGGATCGCGTCCCTTGAATTCTCGATCCTGAGCCGTCTTCATCCCCGCCTCTCCTCTATCGCTTGTTCTGGCCGGAAACCGCGGTTAACTTCCGGCGCGTCCCGGAGGGACCCACGCTAACCTACACGCCACGGAAAAGTTGCCCGACTGGAACGAAAGGTCACTTGATGATGCGACAGCTGGTGAAAAGGTCCGCCCCCGCGCGCCTTTGGAGATACGTAAGTGGGGGAGCCATGAAACGTCTTCTCGGCGCCACCGTGATTTGGGCTTTGGCGTTACCGGCCATGGCGCAGGACAGAATGACGTTACTTCTGGACTGGTTCATCAATCCCGACCATGGGCCGATCATCGTCGCGCGGGAACTCGGGTATTTCGAGGATCAGGGTCTGGTAGTGGAAATCGTCGCGCCCGCCGATCCGTCGGATCCGCCGAAGCTGGTCGCGGCCGGAAAGGCGGAGCTGGCCGTTTCCTATCAGCCCAGCCAGCATTTGCAGGTGGCCGAAGGGCTGCCGCTGATTCGGGTAGGCACACTTGTGGCCACACCGCTTAACTGTCTGCTCGTCCTGAAGGACGGCCCGATCCGGGAGATTTCGGATCTCGACGGAAAAAAGATCGGTTTTTCCGTCGCGGGCGTGGAGGAGGCCTTGCTGAAGGCCATCCTGGGCAATCACGGCGTCAGCCTCGACAGTGTCGAGCTCGTGAACGTCAATTGGTCGCTGTCACCGTCCCTGATGTCCGGTCAGGTCGACGCGGTGATCGGCGCCTACCGCAACTTCGAGCTAAACCAGATGGAGATCGAAGGGGTCGAGGGGCGGTGTTTCTTTGTCGAGGAAGAAGGGGTGCCGACCTATGACGAGTTGATCTATGTCGCCAACAGGAACACCATGGATTCGGCCTTGATCCGCAGGTTTCTGAGGGCGACCGAGCTTGCGACGCAATACATCGTCAACCATCCTGAGGAAAGTTGGGAGATCTTCAAAGGCACCTCGGTCGAACTCGATGACGAACTCAACGCAAGGGCCTGGGTCGACACGCTCCCGCGCTTCGCGCTTCGGCCCGAGGCCCTGGATGAGGGCCGCTACGTCCGGTTCGAGGAATTCCTTTCGGATGCGGGTCTCGTCGAAGGCAGGCGCCCCGTCTCCGACCTGGCGGTGGATCTGGGCGCGGAATGAGTTACGGCACGGTCTTTCCGCTGTGGCGTGACGCGGCGGGCCGTGCATGGTCCGACTATACCGAACATGCGTTCGTTCAGGCCCTGGGCGACGGTACGTTGCCGTCCAGGGCGTTCCTGCACTACCTGGTCCAGGACTATATCTTCCTGATTCATTTCTCGCGCGCCTGGGCCCTCGCGGTCACCAAGGCGGAAACGGTCGAGGAAATGCGCAGCTGCGCCGGAACCGTGAACGCGCTTATAAACGACGAGATCGCCTTGCACGTCAGTATTTGCGGCGCGCACGGAATAAGCGAAGCCGATCTTCAGGTCGCCGACGAAGGGCGCGCGAACCTGGCCTATACCCGATATGTCCTGGATGCGGGGCATTCCGGAGATCTGGTCGATCTGCTGGCTTCCCTTGCGCCGTGCGTGATGGGGTACGGAGAAATCGGCCTGCGCCTCTCCAAAGCCGCAACGTCCGACCGCTATCGGGAATGGATCGGCACGTATGCCGGGGCGGAGTATCAAGCGACCTGCTGTGACGCGGGTGCCTTGATCGACTCCGCGGTGAACCTGCGGCTGGGCGACCGGCCGACATCCAGTCCGCGATGGGGTGGGCTTTGCCGTCGGTTCAGGACCGCGACCCGTCTGGAAGCGGATTTCTGGCAGATGGGACTTGATCCGTGATTCCCTCCCCGGCTCTTCACCTGCGGGGAACCGCCGAAGTTGGCGGGATGCCGGTGTTCGAGAATATCGCGCTAAACGCCGAGGGTGGCGAGTGGACCTGCATCCTGGGATCCAGCGGGGTCGGTAAATCCACGATTCTGAAACTGTTCGCCGGGATAGATGACGAGATCCGTCTGAACGGTACGGTCGAGGCCGCGGACGGACCGCTTGCGGGCCGGGTCGCGCTGATGGCGCAGGACGACATGCTGTTGCCGTGGCTGTCGGTGCGCGAGAACGCGCTGCTCGGAGCCCGGTTGCGCGGGTCGAAGCCGGATCGGGACAGGCTCGAGAACGTTTTGGTCCGGGTCGGTCTCGCGGATATGGCCGACCGACGGCCGCGGGAACTGTCGGGCGGGCAGAGACAAAGGGTCGCGCTCGCCCGTGTCTTGATGGAAAACCGGTTGATCGTCCTGCTGGATGAGCCGTTCTCGGCGCTTGACGCTCGGACCCGCGCGCAGATGCAGGAACTTACGGCGGCACTTCTTCTCGGTCGGACCGTTATATTGGTCACCCACGATCCCGCCGAGGCCGCCCGTCTCGGGCACAGGATCCTGATCATGTATCGAAACGGAATCGTCGAATTCCCGGTTCCCAGCGGTCCCGTCCCGCGCGCCTGCGATGCACGGGACGTCTTGACCGCGCAGGCGGAGCTCCTCACGCGTCTTAGGGAAGACGATGCATGGCAGGGCCGGAATATCCTGGAGCCGACGCAATGAACTATCGGAGAGATGCGGCGATAAACGCTCTTATGGAGGCGCTTGACCGCGGTGGCGTCACGCCCTTGAGAATGGCAGGCTACCCGCGGCCCCAAAGACTCCCGGCTTCCGGAACCTGATGACAGCCGCATTCCGGTTAGGTCAATACAAATGCGCGCTGGCCATGTCTGCTGGCACGGAATGGATGTATCTGGGCCGGGCAGCGCCGTTTAGGCGCCGGCGGGACGGTCCGCCGTTCCGGCGGTGCGGGTGGAGCACGTTTCGCATAGCTCCGGAATTCGGAATCGCGGTTGGTTACCGGCGTGGCCAACTCGATAAAACCTGCGAGACGCCGGGCATCGAACGGTGCCATGACGTCGAGGGGGTTTTCACCAAAGCAGCGCGTCAGGAATGCGGATTCCTCGATACGGCCCGACCGGTTCTAGCGGTGACGTAATGGCGGCTTGGAAGGCGGGACTTGCTTCGGCGGTCCTCGGCATCTCTGTTTGGCAACTGGTGGTATGGGGCACGGGCGTCCCCCGCTTCATTCTGCCGGGTCCCGATCTGGTCGCCCGGACTATCTGGACAAGCCGGGCCCTGCTGGCCGAACACGCGATGATCACCGTCGCTGAGGTCTTGATTGGATTGGGTCTTGGGGCCATTTTGGGAGCGGTTTCGGCCGTGGCGTTAGCCGCGTCTCCCCTCGCGCGCGCGCTTGTCCGGCCCATGCTCGTTTTCAGTCAGGCCATCCCGGTCTTCGCTCTCGCTCCGCTCCTGACCCTTTGGCTGGGCTATGGTCTCGCCTCGAAAGTGTTCATGGCCCTGATCATAATTTATTTTCCGGTCACGTCGTCATTTTTCGACGCGCTCATGCGCACCAACCCGGACTGGCTTCGGCTGGCTCGCGTCATGGGCGGCGGTCGGGCGCGGGTCATGTGGCACATTCGCATTCCCGCGGCGCTTCCCGGTTTCGCGTCCGGGCTGCGGCTGGCTGCCGTATACGCTCCGATCGGGGCCATTATCGGAGAATGGGTCGGCGCATCGAAGGGTCTCGGTTACCTCATGCTTCTGGCAAACGGCCGCGCGAAGACGGACCTGATGTTTGCCGCACTCATAGTTCTGGCGGTTTTCACGATCCTGCTTCATGCCACGATCAGCGAACTGGCGAAGCGGCTGCTCGAAGACCGGTGACCGTCGATCACGTGTGTCTCACACGTCGTTGCCCTCGCGGCCGTCAGGCACGAACCGATGCAGGTCAATGGTGGGTCGCTGTCGGGACGCGCGCGTTCGCCAGAGGCTCCGGTTCCCGAAATGCCCGCCTTCCCGCGTGATAGTGATTTTGTCGGCGTGTCAGCCGACACTAACCATGATATTTCCATGATGGAGATCGTTGGGACGGTCCAAAGAGAAAGATTTTCCATCCCGCGTACTGGCCTGGCGACGCCAAAGGCTAGGTCACGCTAACGCCGAGAAAGGCGGGTGATCGATCTCTTATGCGTCTCCAATGGCAAGGAGCGCGATGTCTCCTGACCAGTTGTTCGATAGCAGTTCGGCGCCTTTCCACGCACGCAGCCCTGAACGGCACACAAAAACGACACGCTCGACATTGCCCGGATCAAGCCCGTTCTCCCTTATGTCCTTCAGATCGAAACGCCCCGCGCCGGGAACCGTCGCGCCCGGTTCGTCCGGGCCGCGAAGATCGATAACGAGATCGTTCGTCCTGATTTCCCGGGTTGCGATAAAACGCGGCGCCGGGGCGGGGTTCTCGACGCCGTCAAAGCGGAACTCCCCGAAGCGCAGCGTCGTCGCGTCATAGGTCACAAGCTTGCCGGCGGGTGACGGACGGGCATCCGTCAGAAGCGCCAGCGCCATCTGCGCCTGAAGGGCTCCGATGACGCCAACCGAAGGACCCAGTACGCCATCGCTGGCGCAGGACCCCAGACGATCCGGCAAATCCGGAAACACGGCGCGCAATCCAGGGGCGTCCCCGCAATAGCCACCGCAATACCCCGCGGTGCCGACAACGCTTGCGCTGACCAGAAACTTGCCGGTGCCTAAACAGTGATCCGACGCGATATAGCTGGCGGCGAAGCTGTCGGCGCAGTCCAGCACCAGATCCGCTCCCGAACAAAGTCTTTCCGCATTCGCCGGGTCAAAGCGTTCGATGCATGGCTCGATGGACGTGTCGGAGTTCAGTCGCGCCAGATGCCGTGCCGCCACCTCGGCCTTCGGGGCGCCGGTATCGGATTCCCGGAAAAGGGTCTGCCGGTGCAGGTTGCTCAGGTCGATCGTTTCGGGATCCACCAGGCGGATATGGCCGACGCCCGCGCCAACCAGGTACTGCAGGACCGGCGCCGCCAAGCCGCCGGCGCCGATGACCGTAACCCGTGCCGCATGCAGCCGGTCCTGGGTTTCCCCGCCGAAGCCCGGAACCGCCATCTGTCGCGCGTATCGGTCTAACCGCATGTGTCCAGCCATGCCCTTACCCGATCTTCCGGGCTAGCGTGAAGCGTGATGTCCGTGATCGCCGATATCGCGTCCGCGCCCGCCGCGAAAGCCGTCGCGGCCCGCTCGACGCTCATGCCGCCGATCGCGACCAGAGGTACGTCGCCCGCGCTGGCCTTCCACTCGGTCAGTTTGCCCGGGCCCTGGCGTCTCCATTTCATTTCCTTCGTGATGGTCGGATAGATTGGACCGAGCGCGATATAGTTCGGCCGCAGCGCCAGTGCCCGTTCAAGCTCGGCGCGATCGTGTGTCGAAATCCCGAGCTTCAGGCCCGCCCCCCGGATTTCGTCCAGATCGGCGACATCCAAGTCCTCCTGTCCGAGATGTAGCCACTCGCACCGTAGTTCGATCGCCAATCGCCAATAGTCGTTCACGACCAGAATGGCGCCATGCACGGCACAGAAGTCCCGTGCCTCGGTGATCTGATGGCGCAGATCCTCCACGGAACGATCCTTGATCCGCAACTGCACGGCCTTGATTCCGAGCGGAACGAGGCGTCTCACCCAGGACACGTCGTCGAAGATCGGATAAAACGCCGGAAAGCTCACAGGATCGCCTTTCCGACTATCGGCGTGGACGGCGCGGCCATGTCGCGCGGGTCCATGGGATCGGCTGAATATGCGAGCGCCCCCGCCTCGACGGCCCGGGCGAACGCTTCGGCCATAGCCGCGGGATCACCGGCCCGCGCGACCGCGGTGTTGAGGAGAACCGCGTCGTAACCCAGTTCCATGGCGCTCGCCGCATGGCTTGGCTTGCCAAGCCCGGCATCGATAACCATCGCGACGTCGGGAAAATGCGCCCGCAGTGACCGCAGGCCATATTCGTTGTTCAGTCCGAGGCCCGTGCCGATCGGAGCCGCCCATGGCATCAGTACCTCGCAGCCCAGATCCAGCAGGCGCCCGCACAGCACCAGGTCCTCGGTGCAATACGGAAAGACCTTAAATCCGTCCTCGATCAAAACGCGCGTCGCCTCGATCAATCCAAAAGGGTCGGGCTGCAGTGTATCGGCATGACCGATTACCTCAAGTTTCAGCCAGCGGGTATCGAATAGCTCCCTGGCCATCTGCGCGGTCGTCACCGCCTCCCGCACGGAATGGCATCCGGCGGTGTTCGGCAGAATATCGACGCCAAGCTCCTGGACCAGCGCCCAGAAATCCTGACCCGCGTTGCCGGAGCCCGCTTCGCGGCGCACCGACACGGTTGCGACACCCGCGCCCGATCTGCGGAACGCGTCGGCGAGAACCGCCGGGGAGGGATACTGCGCCGTACCCAGCATCAGCCGGGACGGCACGTCCCTTTCATAAAGCCGCGGTATCTCAGCCTCCCTGCCGCGGCGCGACGATCTCCACGCGATCCCCGGTCGCGAGCGTATGGGTTTCACGCCTGTCCGCCGGCACGAACGTTTCGTTCACGGCCGTCGCGACCTTCGAACTCCCGTGTCCGACCTGGTCAAGAAGATCGGCCAATGTCTTTCCAAACGCCTCGAGCGGCTCACCGTTCACGACGATCTTCATACCAAGCCTCCGGCCTTGAACCGTGCAAAAGCAGATCGGCGGTCATTCGCGCCAGCGCCGGCCCTAGCAGAAACCCATGCCGAAACAAGCCATTGACGTAGATCCGATCGCGATCGTGTCGAATCCGGGGAAGGTTGTCGGGAAATGCCGGCCGCGCGTCGGCACCGATCTCCAGGATCTCCGCCTCGCCGAATGCGGGGTGCAGGGCAAACGCGGCGTTCAAAAGTTCCATGACCGAGCGAACGGACGGCCGCCCGCGCTGGCCGCTTTCGATCTGCGTCGCGCCCAGGAAAAAAACTCCGTCGCCGCGCGGCACGACGTACAGCGGAAAGCGCGGATGAAGCATGCGCACCGGCCGGCTGAATTCGACATCGGCGCTTCGGACCATCACGACCTCGCCCTTCACTCCGCGCAGGTCGCCGAGCCTGTCAGCGGCGGCCAGTCCCCGGCAATCGATGATCTCGCCGTCGGCGTCTCCGTCCACGAGAAACGGAACGTCCATCTCTCCCAGGGAGGAATGGAGCGTCGCGATCGAGGCGCGTGGATCGATATGCGCCTCGTCAGGGATGAATACGGCCCGCCCGAACCTGTCGTTCAGCGCCGGCTCAAGCTCCCCGATGCCCTCCGCGTCCAGCCAGCGGGCGTTGCGGACACGTCGGGCGAACGTGGTCAACTCGCCTTGATCGCGGCCCAAGGCGACGACAAGCGTACCGTTTCGCACCACCTCCGCTCCCTGCGCGGCCCACCAGCCGGCGGCACCGCGCCCGTGACTGACTATGGATCGCTCCGCCACGACACTCTCGCATTCCGGCGCGAGCATGCCTCCGGCCCACCATGAGCACGCGTGGCTTCCCGGCGCACCGGCCGGGTCGATCATTTTCACCGCGGCGCCGCGCCGGGTCATTTCGGCCGCGACTGTCAGTCCGGCGACCCCGTTTCCCAGAATCGTGAATGAGTGGCTCACGTCCATATTCCGTGGAAATGGTGCACGGGTCCGTGACCGCCGCCGACCCCGAGCCCGTCAGCCTCCGAAATGGCTTGATGGAGCCATAGATGCGCGGTCTGGATGGCATCCTTAAGGCATTGACCTTTGGCCAGCCCGGCCGCGATCGCGGACGAATAGCTGCATCCCGTTCCGTGGGTATTGCGCGTCTCGATCCGGTCGGCCGCGAACGACGTCTCCCCGTCTTCCGCGATCAGCCAGTCCGTGCAGACCGGCGCCGCGCGGTGGCCGCCCTTGACCAGAACCGCCTGGGTCCCAAGCGACAGAATGCGTCGTCCCTGGGCCCGAAGCTCGGCGTCTGAGGTGGCCTCGCGCGTATCAAGGAGCGCCGCGGCTTCCGGGACGTTTGGTGTGACCATCGTTGATTTGGGTAGCAGGCGGTCGCGAAGCGCGGACACCGCTCCTTCGCTCAGGAGACGCGAGCCGGATTTCGACACCATGACCGGATCCAGAATGATGGGGCCGCCAAAGGGCGAAAGCGCGTCCGTCACCGCGCCGATAAGGTCGGGGTCGCCTAGCATCCCGACCTTGACGGCATCAATGTCTATGTCGCTAAAGACGGCATCTATCTGGGCGACGACGACGTCCGGCGGAACCGCGTGAACGGCGGTGACGGCGGACGTGTTCTGGGCGGTCACGGCCGTGATAACGCTGCAACCGAAGACGCCGAGGGCCGAGAACGTTTTCAGGTCCGCCTGGATCCCCGCACCGCCCCCACTGTCGGAACCCGCGATGGTCAAGGCTTTAGCTACCAAGATGCAACCCCGTATCTACGAAATCCCGCGGGAGCCGCCTCGCGTGAACGGCGCCAACCGGACCAAGGTCCCAGGCTCTTTGATGGCTCCCCGCTACAGGCGATAACGGCGAGCGTCGGATCAACCGGTTCCTTAAGATACGATACAGTCTTTGCCAACCGATGCAATCGCCTCGGGTATGGCCGGGGTGTTTGCGTCACGCTGCGGCCCCGCCCGTCAGCGTGGGGAAATCGGGCGGTCGGAGGTTCATGACCAAGGTCGCGGGCGCGAAAACGACCTTGGCTTTCCCAAGGGCGGGCACGGGGGCTTCATACGCCGCCGGCCGGTTGTCCGGCGCGTCGGGCATGGAACCGCCTTCGGCGGGGTTGCCGGCCGGGTCCGTCACTTGGGAATTCTCAACCGGGGTTCCGTCGCCCGCCCCGGGTCATTACCCTGCCGGCCGTAATTTCCGGGGTCGGTGCGCGACTGCGTTCGCGATAACGGGCCCGCGGCGACCGATCATTCGGCGATTCAAGGTTCCGGCGTAATTCATGACGGGATATACGGTTGCCGATTTCCATTAGCCTGAGGATGGCCCATGGCCAATGTTGTCGTTGTCGGAACCCAGTGGGGTGATGAGGGAAAGGGTAAGATCGTCGATTGGCTTTCCGATCGGGCCGATGTCATAGCGAGGTTCCAGGGAGGGCATAACGCCGGTCACACCCTGGTCGTCGACGGCACAGTCTACAGGCTTCATGCGTTACCTTCCGGCGTCGTCCGTAAGGGCAAGCTTTCCGTAATCGGCAGCGGCGTGGTCCTTGATCCCTGGAGTTTGGTTGCCGAGATCGACGAAGTCCGTTCACTGGGTGTCGAAATCACTCCGGAAACGCTGAAAATCGCCGAGAATACGCCCCTTGTGCTGCCTTTCCATGGGGAACTGGACCGCGCCCGTGAGGGAGAGACCTCGGTGGCGCGGATAGGGACCACCGGCCGTGGCATCGGTCCGGCTTACGAGGATAAGGTCGGACGGCGGGCGGTCCGTCTGGCCGATCTGGCCGATACCGCTACGCTGGAGGTCCGCGTGGAGCGGGCGCTGATTCACCACAACGCGCTGCGTAACGGTCTGGGGCTGGAACCGGTCGACCGCGACGCCCTGCTGTCGGGGCTTTCCGAAGTCGCCCCGCGCATCCTTCCCTATGCGGCACCGGTATGGAAGGTGCTGGCGGTTGCCCGGGAACTGGGAAGGCGTATCCTTTTCGAGGGCGCGCAGGGAGCGTTTCTTGACATTGACTTCGGCACCTATCCATTCGTCACCTCATCCAACGTCATCGCGGGTCAGGCCGCGACAGGAGTTGGGATCGGTCCCGGTGCGCTCGACTTCGTCCTCGGTATCGTCAAGGCCTACACCACCCGGGTGGGAGAGGGGCCGTTCCCGACAGAACTGGGTGACTCCGATGGGAAACGCCTTGGTGACCGCGGGAATGAATTCGGCACTACAACCGGTCGACGGCGGCGCTGCGGCTGGTTCGATGCCTGCCTCGTGCGCCAGGCCTGCGCGACATCGGGAGTCAATGGTATCGCGCTCACCAAGCTCGACGTGCTGGACGGCTTCGGTACCCTGAAGGTCTGCACCGGCTATGAACTTGACGGTGAGCGTCTGGATCACCTTCCGGTCGCGACCGATCGTCAGTCCCGATGTGTGCCGATCTATGAACGTATGCTGGGATGGGCGGAATCAACCGCGCGCGCGCGCTCATGGACCGATCTTCCGGAGGCTGCCGTGAGATATGTCCGGCGCATCGAGGAACTGATCCAATGTCCCGTCGCGTTGCTCTCCACCTCGCCGGAACGGGATGATACGATTCTGGTGAAAGATCCATTCGCGGACTGATTTCGTATGAAGTTTCCCGCAACCGCCTTGAGGGGTTTCCGCTGCGGGGACGGTTCGCGGATAGCACGGAGGAAGACCGCCAATGGCGCTCAGTTACAGAACCCGCCGTCGCTGGTCGCTGGCGATCCTTCTCGTCGGCCTGCCGCTCTACATCGTCGCCGCCGTGACCGTAATCGGATGGTTCGACCGGTTCGGCGTACTTGTGGAACTCGCGCTATACGTTTGCCTTGGGGTGCTATGGGTGGTTCCGTTCCGATCGGTGTTCCGGGGAATCGGCCAGTCCGATCCGGACAGGAACGGGTCCGAATGATCCGCCCGCGCTCCGATAGCGCCACGTGCGTGTCTTCCGCTTCGGCCTTACCGACACTTTTCCGCATGTTTTCGGCGACGTTCCGGCGATGTTGACGTGACCGCCATGATTATCCGTTCACCGGAGCCGGTTACGCTGGTTGGCGCTTCGGTCACTTCCGGTACGGACTTTGACCAGGCGCTGGCGGTCGGGTCGCTGCTGGTCGCCGCCGATGGAGGCGCGGAGATCGCGCTGTCACGGGGGGTTGTCCCCGATGCCGTCATCGGCGACTTCGATTCGCTGGCGGATCATGTGCGGGAGCGCTTGCCGCCCGACCGACTCTATCATGTTCCCGAACAGGAGAGCACCGATTTCGATAAAGCGCTGCGTCACATAGATGCGCCTCTGGTGCTGGCCGTGGGGTTTACCGGGAGGCGAATCGACCATGAACTGGCCACATACAACGCGTTGGCGCGCCACGCCGGGCGAAGGACCATCGTTATCGGCGGGCATGACATATGTTTTCACCTTCCGGCGGAGCTGGAACTGGAGCTTCCGGTGGGGACACGTCTGTCGTTGTTCCCGTTGGCGCGGATGCGTTGTTTCAGTTCCGGCCTGACCTGGCCCACGGAAGGATTGATTCTTGACCCTATCGGGAGAGTGGGAACCTCGAACAGCGTGGCTTCCGATACCGTTGTCCTGCGCCCGGACGCGAGCGGCATGCTGGTAATCCTGCCCCGTTCGGCGCTTGGTTCGGCGATTCGTGCGTTACTTGGCTGAGGCGGTAACCGTCGCTCGAACTCCCGCGGCCCGCGCCTGTATCCCGTTTGCCGCGGCGCCGAAAACGAC
>JAPOUP010000333.1:8372-11640 GCA_026708635.1 Rhodobacter sp. | reverse complement strand
ATCCGAACGGTGATCGACTGCGGTCTCGCGAGGAGAGCGCGCTACGATCCGGGACGCGGAATGTCGCGACTGATCACCGAGCGGGTCACCAGAGCCGAAGCGGACCAGCGAACGGGTCGGGCCGGACGGGTTGGGCCAGGCGTCTGCCAACGCCTTTGGACCAAGGGCGAGGAGCGCGGCATGCAGGCGTTTCCGCCACCTGAGATCGCCGCCGCGGATCTCTCCGGACTCGTGCTTGAACTGGCGCTCTGGGGCGCGTTGGAACCTGACGGCCTGGCTTTCCTCTCCCGACCTCCCGCGGGGGCATGGGCCTCGGCGCGGGCGTTGCTGCATAGCCTGGGCGCCCTGGATGATACGGGGCGGATCACGGACCACGGACGGTCGATCGTCACCCTGCCACTGCACCCGAGAATCGCCCATATGCTGTCCGTCGCCGGACCCGCCGCGTCGGAACTGGCGGCGCTCCTCAACGATCGCGACCCGCTGCGCAACGCGGGAACGGACATTCGGCTTCGCATCGCGGCCATCAAGGAACCGGGCCGCCACCCTTCCGAACGAAAAAACCTCGAGCGGGTTGCCGCCGAGGCACGCCGGCTTCGGTTCCTGACGGTGGATGACGGCACATCCCTGTCCGCACCCCAGCAGGCCGCGCTCGCCTATCCAGACCGCATCGGTATGCGCCGCGATAGCATCGCCGCCCGCTGGATTCTGTCCGGAGGATCAGGTGCCACGATGGACGAAGCGGATCCCCTCGCGGGGCAGCGCCTCATTGTCGCGACCGATCTGGAAGGGTCCGGACGCGATGCCCGGATCAGGCAGGCCGTTGCCATCACGGAGGCCGAACTGCGCGCGGTTCACGGAAGGCGAATCAAATGGGTCGACGTCTGCCGGTGGTCGAAGCCCGAACGCCGGGTGGTGACACGGCGGCAGGAAAGGTTCCAGGCGCTGGTACTCGATGACCGGCGTTGGGACGACGCTCCCTCCGAAGCGCTGGCGGAGGCGATGCTCGATGGCGTCAGGCACCTCGGCCTGCCCTGGTCGGACAGCGCACGGCGGTTGCGGGCGCGCGTCGAATTCCTGAGAACGCGGGGAGCCGCATTGCCCGACTGCTCGGACAGTGGACTGATGGGCTCGCTTGAGGACTGGCTCCTGCCCTGGCTCGCGGGCTTCCGAACCGCGGCGGATCTCGACAGGGTCGATCTGGTGGCGTCATTGCGGGCGCGGCTCGGGCGACGGGAAATGGATCTGGTCGACCGACAGGCGCCGAAGTACTTTCATACGCCTCTCGGAAAGCGCAGGCCGATAGACTACGGGGACGAAAGCCCGGCGGTCGCCGTCCGGCTACAGGAAATGTTCGGGGTGACCCGTCATCCATCCGTGGGACCGGAAAGGATTCCGTTGCGACTCACCCTGCTCTCTCCCGGCGAACGGCCGCTTGCCGTGACCACTGACCTTCCCGGCTTCTGGAACGGCGCATACAGTGAGGTCCGAAAAACCATGAGGGGCCGTTACCCCAAGCACCCATGGCCGGACGACCCGGCTCGGGCGGCGCCGACATCGCACGCCAGGCGACGGCCCAAACGTTCCTGAATTCCGAACCCGGGTCTGGGCCAGAGAGCGCCGGAAGCCTACATGACGGCACCGATCTGCCAGGGGACGAATTCGTAGTCCCCGAGTCCCTGGGCCTCGGATTTCGACGGCCTGCCGCCGGCGACTTGCAGGATCAGGTCGTAGATCTCCCGCCCCTTCGCCTCCACATCCGCGGCTCCGGTCAATAGATCACCGGCATCGATATCCATGTCTTCCACCATACGGGAATACATGCCCGTGTTCGTGGCGACCTTAATCGTTGGAGCCGGTTTTGAGCCGAACGCCGAACCGCGGCCCGTTGTGAACGCTACGATGTTGCAGCCGCCGGCGATTTGCCCCGTGACGCTCGCCGGATCGTATCCGGGCGAATCCATGAACGTGAATCCTTTGTCCGTCACCTTCTCGGCATATCGGTAAACCCCGGTCAGGGGGGTCGTACCCCCTTTCGCGACAGCTCCCAGGGATTTCTCGAGAATCGTGGTCAGGCCACCTTTCTTGTTACCGGGGCTGGGATTGTTGTCCATGCTGCCCCGGTTCCGTTCCGTATAGTCTTTCCACCACTCCACGATCTCGACCAGACGTTCGCCCACCGCACGGTTGACCGACCGCCGGGTCAGGAGATGCTCGGCGCCATAGATCTCCGGGGTCTCCGCCAGAACGCCGGTTCCGCCCTGCGCCACCACCAGGTCGCAGGCATGGCCCAAGGCCGGATTCGCCGTGACACCCGACCAGGCGTCGGAGCCGCCGCATTGCAGGGCCACCGTCAGGCCGGACACGGGGCACGGCTCGCGTCTCGCCTCATTGACGAGAGGCAGCATGGCCTCGATCTTTTCGATCCCGGACTCAACGGTGCGCCTGAGGCCCGCAACGTCCTGGATGTTCATCACCTTGAACAGAGGCCCCTGCTCGAGCCCGTACGCCTCCAGCAACCAGTCGATCTGGTTCATCTCACAGCCAAGGCCAACCATCAGAACCGCCGCGTTGTTCGGATGGCGCGCGTAGCCCCACATCACTCTCTGGAGCGCCTCAAATCCCTCGCCGGACCCGGCCATCCCGCAGCCCGTGCCATGCACGAACGCGACCACGCCGTCAACGTTGGGATAGCGGGCCAGCCGATCCGGCGTGAAATGATCCGCGATGCGCCGTGCGGCGGTGGCCGAACAGTTGACCGAGGTAATGATGGCAATGTAGTTCCGCGTCCCCACCCGTCCGTCCGCACGGCGGTAGCCCATAAACAGATCCCCCTTCCCTTTGGCGACTTCCGCCACCGGACGAAGATCATTGCCGAACTGGTACTCGACTTCCGTGCCGCGGAACCCGAGGTTGTGGGTGTGCACATGATCGCCAGCCACTATGTTCTCCCGCGCCAGCCCTATGAACTGGGCGTATTTCCGCACTTCCTGACCTTTCGCGATGGCTCCCGTAGCGATCTTGTGACCGGCGGGGATTGGGGATCGTGCCCTGATCCCCTCCACTTCATGCCCGGCCTCAAGCGGGCGGGTGGCGGTGACGACATTGTCTTCGGAACTGAGGCGGACATAATCCATAGCGGATAACCCGTTGTTTCGGAACATCGCCCGTTACGCTCGATGCGGCGCCCGCGAGGTCCGGGAACGGACATCCACATATGGCATGGCGAATGGCCGCGAAGGCACCGACAGCCACATGGCCGCACCAC
>JAPOUP010000333.1:0-8096 GCA_026708635.1 Rhodobacter sp. | reverse complement strand
AACTCGCCATGCCGCAGTCCGTCAGCCATTCGTTGCAAGCCCTCATTCGATACCCAGTTCATCCTCCAGATAGATCCTGATCATCCGGTCAAAATCACGCTCGGCGCTGAAACCCAGCGCCAGCGCGCGCGCGGGTTCGAAGTCACGCGGCCACATGGAAACGATATCCATGATCGCCGGGTCCGGCTCACGCCTGATGAGCCGGACCCTGTCCGCCCCGGCCACGCGTCCCAACGCCTCGATCTGCTCGGCCACCGTGCAGGAGACACCCGGCATGTTCAGCGAGCGCCGGCCTTCCAGAAGGGCGGTATCCAGACCCGCCGCGTGAACCATGAAACCCACGGCCGAGCGGGGACTCGACATCCAGTGCCGAACCGTATCCTCGACGGGCAATACCGCCTCCTCGCCGTTAAGCGGCTCACGGATGATCCCCGAGAAGAAACCGCTCGCCGCCCTGTTGGGCATTCCGGGACGTACGCAGACCGTCGGCAGCCGGATCGAAATGCCATCGACCCAACCCTTACGGCTCGCGTCCCCCAGCATCAGCTCGCACACCGCCTTCTGCGCCCCGTAACTGGTCTGCGGCGCGGCCAGGAACGCGTCGTCGATCCGGGCGGGAAACGGCCCGCCAAAGACCGCGATCGAGGAGGTGAACACGATTCTCGGCACATACTCTCCGCCGCTCGCGTCGTGGCGCTCACGCAGGGCCTCCAAAAACTCCCACATGGGCGACATGTTCGTGCTCCAGCCCTTGGCGTAATCCTCCTCGGCCTCCCCGGAGACGACCGAAGCGAGGTGAAAGATCACGTCCGGACAACCGGCGGCAAGCTTCGCCATGGTCCCGGGCACGGACATATCCACCACCACCTCGGTTCCGGGCGCCCCGTCCTCGGGAAAGGCGATATCCGCCAGCGTTACCCGCAGGTCGCGATCGCCCCGCAGGCCGCGCTCACCCAAATGCTTGGCCAGCTTCTGGCCAAGCATGCCTCCTCCACCGGTCACCAGCACTTTCAGCAACGTTCCCTCCCGGAAAATCCATTTGTACGCGAGACGACCCTAGCTTTTCCGAACATCGTCCAATAGTCATTGGTTCCCGAAAGGTCGGTGGCGACGCCGGGACAATCGCGCCCGGACGGGCACGCCAGGACATTCGCCCGCCAGGGTCAGGAGGTAAGTCCATGTCACGTAAGAGGCTGGAAGGAAAGCGCGTACTCGCGACGGCCGCCGGTCAGGGGATTGGCCGGGCTTCGGCGCTGGCCATGGCGGACGAGGGCGCGCTGGTGTTCGCCACGGATGTGGACGAGACCGCCCTCGGCGAACTCAGCCACCGGAACATCGAAACTTTCCGGCTCGATGTCCGGGACGAAGGGAGCGTCGCGGCCGGCGTCGAGCGGGCCATGCCGAACGTACTGTTCAACTGCGCCGGATTCGTCCATCACGGCTCGATCCTCGACTGCACCGACGAGGACTGGGATTTTTCGTTCGATCTGAACGTGCGTTCAATGTTCCGGACGATACGGACCGCGCTTCCCGGCATGATCGGGCGCGGCGGCGGCTCGATCGTAAACATGTCATCCGTCGTGAGTTCCGTAATCGGCGCGCCGAACCGATTCATCTACGGCACCACCAAAGCGGCCGTGATTGGCCTGACGAAGTCCGTCGCGACCGAGTTCATCACCAAGGGCATCCGCTGTAACTGCATCTGTCCCGGCACGGTCGAGAGCCCCAGCTGGCACGAACGCGTCCGGGCGCTCGGCAAACAGGTCGGCAGCCACGAAAAGGCGCTGAACGAGTTCATCTCGCGCCAACCGATGGGTCGTGTCGCGACGGCGGAGGAAGTCGCCGCGCTCGTTGTCTACCTCGCGTCGGACGAGAGTGCGTTCACTACGGGGCAGCCGCATATCATCGACGGCGGATGGTCCGGATGAACGATGGGCAACCCCGTCCGCATCGATCCGCTTCCGGCTGTCGGCGACCGGCGGATAGCCCCCACGCCGTGATCCGACCGGCTTTAGCAGGGAAATAGGCAAGGTACATATGACCGAAAATCCACAACTCAGGAGCCGGCTCTGGTTCGACGATCCCGATAATGCCGAGATGACGGCGATTTACCTGGAGCGCTACCTCAATTACGGCCTGACGCGCGAGGAGCTCCAGTCCGGCAGACCGATCATCGGGATCGCCCAGACGGGAAGTGACCTGGCCCCGTGCAACCGGCACCATCTGGAGCTCGCGAGGCGTGTCCGCGACGGGGTCGCCACCGCGGGCGGCACGGTCATCGAGATACCCGTCCATCCCATCCAGGAGACAGGCAAACGTCCGACGGCGATGCTGGACCGTAACCTCGCGTATCTGAGCCTCGTCGAAACGCTGTTCGGCTATCCGATAGACGGTGTGGTGCTGAACATCGGATGCGACAAGACCACACCGGCGCTCCTTATGGCCGCCGCCACCGTAGGGATCCCCGCGATCGCGCACTCGGTCGGCCCGATGCTCAATGGCTGGTTCCGGGGCGAGCGTACCGGATCGGGAACCATCGTCTGGAAGGCGCGGGAACTGCACGCCGCGGGAGAGATCGACGACGAAGGGGTGCTGGATCTGGTCGCGTCCTCGGCACCGTCCACGGGCTTCTGCAACACCATGGGTACGGCAACGACCATGAACTCGCTCGCGGAAGCGATCGGCATGCAGCTTCCGGGCGCGGCCGCGATTCCCGCTCCCTACAGGGAGCGCGGCCAGATGGCGTACCGGACCGGCATTCGGATCGTGGAAGCCGTCCGCGAGGGCCTCACTCCGTCCCGGATCATGACGCGCGAGGCTTTCGAGAACGCCATCGTGGTGAACTCGGCCATCGGCGGTTCCACCAACGCGCCCATCCATCTCAACGCGGTCGCGCGACACCTTGGCGTTCCGCTTGACAATGATGACTGGCAGAACATCGGCTACGGAGTACCGCTGCTCGTCAACCTACAGCCAGCCGGTGAGTTCCTTGGGGAAGACTATCACCGCGCGGGAGGGGTACCCGCGGTGATCGGAGAGCTTCTTCACTCCGGACTTCTGCCCCATCCAGACGCCCTCACGGTGAACGGCAGGACGGTGGCGGAGAACTGCGGTCACGTCAGCAGCGGGAATCACGACGTCATCAAACCAACCGGCAGGCCCATTCTGGAAAACGCCGGATTCCTGCATCTCAAGGGCAACCTGTTCGACAGCGCGATCATGAAGACAAGCGTCATCAGCGCCGAGTTCCGCCAGCGCTATCTCGAGAATCCCGACGACCCCATGGCTTTCGAGGGCCGCGCCGTTGTCTTTGACGGCCCCGAGCGCTTCCACGCGGTCATTGACGACGAAACCCTCGGAGTGGACGAGAACTCGATTCTCGTGATGCGCGGAGCCGGGCCGATCGGCTATCCAGGTGGCGCCGAGGTGGTCAACATGCGGCCTCCCGCCCATCTGCTGAAACGGGGCGTCCATTCGCTGCCGTGTATCGGTGACGGACGGCAGTCGGGTACTTCGGGATCACCCTCCATACTCAACGCCTCGCCGGAGGCCGCCGCCAACGGTGGCCTCGCCCTCGTTAGAACGGGCGACAGGCTGAGGATTGACCTCAGGAAATGCACGGCGGACATTCTGGTCAGTGACGATGAACTCGAACGGCGCCGGAGTGGGAATGCCATGCCCGCCATTCCGGAAAGCCAGACCCCGTGGCAGGAAATCTTCCGCAGCCTCGTTCGACCGTTCAGCGACGGCATGACCCTCAAGGGCGCCGACGAATACCGGGACATCGCGAACCGCTACAGACCGCGCGACAACCATTAAGGAGAAAGTGAATGAAACTCGTCCGCTATGGAGAGCCGGGCCGGGAAGCCCCGGGCCTTATCGACGGGAGTGGCCGGATCCGCGATCTCGGCGATCATGTCACCGATATATCCGGCACGGTCCTCGGCGACGCGGGCCTTGACCGGCTGCGCGGTATCGACGTGTCCTCGCTCAGGACCGTCCCGGGTAGCCCCCGAATTGGCCCCTGTGTCGCCGGCATCGGAAAATTCATGTGCATCGGGCTCAATTATTCCGATCACGCCGCCGAAACCGGAGCGACGCCGCCGGACCATCCGATCCTGTTCATGAAAGCCAACTCCGCAATCTCCGGCCCCAACGACCCCGTCGTCATGCCGCGCGGCTCGACGCATACCGACTGGGAAGTGGAGCTCGGCGTCATCATTGGTACAGCCGCGAAATACGTATCCGAGTCGGACGCCCTGAACCATGTCGCGGGCTACTGCGTCTGCAACGACGTAAGCGAGCGTCATTTCCAGTCGCGGATTTCGGGGCAATGGACCAAAGGCAAATCGTGTGACACGTTCGGCCCGACCGGCCCCTGGCTGGTGACCCGCGATGAGGTCCCCGACCCGCAGAGCCTCGACATGTGGCTCGACGTGAACGGAAAGCGCATGCAGACGGGAAACACCAGGACGATGATTTTCAGCGTCGCGCAGATTGTCTCGCACCTGTCCCATCTGATGACGCTGCACCCCGGCGACGTGATCTCCACCGGCACGCCTCCCGGCGTCGCGCTCGGGATGGCCAATCCGACCTACCTAAAGGCCGGCGACCGCATGGATGTCTGGATCGAAGGCCTCGGACAGCAGACCCAGATCGTGCGCGAGGATCCGTGAGCGATCCCCGGCTCCTGATGATAGGCCCGGCCACGGAACGGATGTTATGCCGGCTCTCCGGGGTGTTCGAAATCCACCGCATGGCCGACGACCGCGGAGCCTCTCCCGGCGCGGACGCGGCCATAATCGAGTACATCTACGTGAATGGCCACGGCGGTGTTCCCGGGGATCTGATCGCCGCCCTGCCGAGGCTCCGCCTGATCTCGAATTACGGCGTGGGGTATGACACGGTGAATGTCGAAGCCGCCGTCGCGCGTGGCGTCGTGGTAACCCATACGCCTGACGTCCTGAATGACGACGTGGCCAATACCGCGATTCTCCTGATGCTGGCCACCTCCAGGAATTTCCTCTCCGACAGCGGCTATATCCGGGCGGGCCGATGGCCGGTCGAGGGCGACGCCCCTCTCTCAAGCGCCGTGCGCGGCAAAACCGTCGGTATTCTCGGGCTCGGGCGCATTGGCCTGGAAGTAGCGCGGAAACTATCGGTATTCGGGGTTGAAACCGTCTATCACAACCGGCATCGGCGCGACGTCCCGTACGGATATTACGGCGATCTCGTGGAGATGGCGCGTGACTGCGATATCCTGATCTGCGTCGCGCCCGGAGGGGAGGCCACGCGCGGAATTGTCGGTCGGGAGGTAATCGAAGCACTGGGAGCGGACGGAATCCTGGTAAACGTGGGCCGCGGATCGATCGTGGACGAACCTGAACTCATCTCGGCGCTGCGGCAGGGTCGGCTCGGAAAGGCGGGGCTTGACGTGTTCGCGAACGAACCGGAGGTGCCACCGGAACTACTGGCTCTCGAGAATGCCACATTGCTGCCGCATGTCGCCAGCGCCACGGTGGAGACCAGGGACGCCATGGGAGATCTCGCGGTGGAGAACCTCATCCAGTTCCATGCGACTGGCAGGGCCCTGACGCCGGTGCCGGAATGCGACGCCATGTAGGGGTTGTGCATACGTTCGCCGTCCGCGACTCCACGGACGCGGGCTACCGCGGTGAACCGCCGTGTCCGGAACCCTGACCGCCGGTGACGGGACGCGGGGACCGATCGGGCGATCCACCGGACTCCAGGCCCTGACCCGGCGACGCGCGGGTGGTTCCCGACACGAAAACCGGGACGTTGCGGGGCTTCGCGAAAGAGCGTACCACTGGCAGGGAGACGGTGTACACGGATGAGCATTCAGCCTACGTCGGGCTTGAGCGGGAGGACGGCCGCACCCATGAAGCGGTCTGCCGCCGGGTCGGCGGGTACGTCAGGGAGCGGGCGCATACCAACGGCGTCGAATCCTTACTGGGCGGCCGTTGAGCGCGGCCACAGGGGAGTGTTCCACAGGATGAGCGGGAAGCGCCCGCAGCGCCAAGTCGATGAGTTCGCGGGCAGGCACAACGCGCGGGACATGGACACCATTGACCGGATGGGCGGGATCGCCTCCAACATGGTCGGCAAGCGGCTGACCTACGCGCGGCCGACCGCGCCCAACGGGTTGGACAACGGGGCGTGGGAATGACCCGCGCGGCGGAATTCTTTGCCGGCATGGGCCTTATGCGGGCCGGCCTGGAAAGCGCCGGTATCGAGACCGTTTTCGCCAACGACGTTTGCCCGGTGAAAGCAACGCTCTACCGCGACAATTGGGGCGGAGAACGGCTGCATGTCGGCGACATTCGCGCTCTGTCCGGGGCCGACATTCCAGACTGCGAACTCGCTACGGCGTCTTTCCCCTGTACGGATCTTTCCATTGCCGGCCACCGGAAGGGCTTGCGGGGCGAGCGATCCAGCCTTGTGCTGGACTTTCTGCGTATCCTTGGGGAAATGGACCGGCGAGCGCCGGAAACCGTGCTTATCGAGAACGTGACCGGTTTTTTGACGGCCAACGGCGGCGCGGACTGGCGGACTGTCATGGGCGGCTTGAACGGCCTTGGCTATGACGCCGGGCATATAGTCGTCAACGCCAGCGCATTCGTGCCGCAAAGCCGCGCCCGCGTTTTCATTGTTGCGCACAAGGGCGGAATGGAGCCAATGCCAACGCCGCCGCCAGAGCGTGACGATCTCCGGCTGGCGGATGTTGCCGACAATAGCGGCGACTGGTGGCCGCCGACGCGGTTGGCCGCTTTCCTCCTGTCACTTTCGCCCGTGCAGGAACGGCGCGTGACCGGATACCAGGGCCGCGATGAACCGGGTTTTTTCGGCGCGTTTCGGCGAACGCGGAACGGTACGGCGGTCTGGGAAGTCCGGGCGGACGAAAGGGCTGGCGCGCTCCGCACAACGCGCGGCGGCTCAGCGAAGCAGGCAATCCTCCGGGCGGGCGAAGGGGCTTTGGCGGCGCGCTGGATGAACGTCATGGAGTATGCGCGGCTGCAGGGGGCCGAAAACATGAACTATGCCGGCGTGACGCCACAGCAGGCTATGTTCGCGCTTGGGGACGCCGTATGCGTTCCGGTTATTGAGTGGCTGGCGGAGCATTGTCTGTCGCCCGTCATGCAATGACGCCGAAAGAGTCCGGGGAAGTCCGGGCGCTCTATGCAGGCGTCGAGCGTATTATGGACACGCTGGACGCCGAAGACCGAAAGGTTGGCGGCTGCGAACATGGCGTCTATCTATTCTACGACTATGACGGCGAGCCGATCTATGTCGGCCAGACACGGGAAAGCCTGCGAACGCGCATCCGGCGACATTTGACCAATCAGCGAACGGACGCCGTGGCAATGCGCGTGTTGGACCCGTTTGAAGTTGCCGAAATTGAGATGTGGCCTTTCTGGAAATTGGCTGGACAACCGGATACGGTAGTCCGCGACACGCTCAACCGGGCTGAATACACGGTCTACCAGCGAGCGATAAGAGCGTCGGCTTTCAGCGCAATCCTGAATGAAGCCGAGGTTGCCCCAACTGAGCTTATAGACTTGCCAGCATCGACGCGAGCGGCGCTATTGCCCAAGGCGGAACGCGAAAGCCGAGAGCATCCAGACATTCGCCTTGCGCGCCGCGCCCGCACGATTGCCGAGCTTGCCCGCATAATCAGCGAGCGGAAGGTTAAAGCTGGCATACGGCGGACGCTATGGACCCAAGCCATGCGTTTGGAACACATGGCGAAAGAGCGTTTTGAACAATTGCAACGGAAGGCCAAACCATGACGAAACCGAAGAGACCGACCGTGAGGATCATGCCCGGATCGTACTATCCGACCAAGCAGGAGCTTGAAGAGGACGTGAGCATTGGCGGGACGCCGGAGGAACTGGTTGCCGCCGTTCTGCGTTCGGTCAGGATCGTGAGGGATCCCGACGCCTGGCGCGGAAATTATCGACCTTGCGTCGAAGCGGCGGCAAGAAAATTCTCAATCTCCGCCTGAAGCCTCCTTGCACCCTCCCGATTATTCGCGGCGGCCACCAGAACTTCATCGGCAAATAGCCCAAATGTTAGGG
>JAPOUP010000058.1 GCA_026708635.1 Rhodobacter sp. | reverse complement strand
CGGGCCATCGCCGCGCCCGTTCGCCAAAAAGCTTACGAAATCACGGGTATGCTGGGATAGACAGACCCCATGGAGACACTTTGTCGACATTGAAGCGAAGCGCCTGACGCCAGCCGCGGACGCCAGCTCGCTTTTCCGCGCCGGAAAACCGGTTGATGGTATCGCGAACGCGGTAAAACCGCGGTGAACCGATCCGGATCATCCGTTCAATCGGCGGTCCGGGGTCGCCGGGCACGGGAAAGCCGACTTCCACGTTTCGCCTCCGAGCGTTCCGCACCCCGGCCTGTCCGGCGCGTGGCCTCCCCCCACAAACCCCGGTCAGCCGACCTCAGGCCACATACGGTCCACCGCGCCGCTTCACCCGATCATCGGTAGAAGCCTGTCGAGCGAACTTTTGGCGTCGCCGTAGAACATCCGCGTGTTCTCCCTGTAAAAGAGCGGGTTCTCGATGCCCGAATAGCCGGTGCCCTGTCCACGTTTCGAGACAAAGACCTGCCTGGATTTCCACACCTCCAGGACCGGCATGCCGGCGATTGGGGAGTTCGGGTCGTCCTGGGCGGCTGGATTGACGATGTCGTTTGAGCCAATGACGATGGCGACGTCCGTCTCGGGGAAGTCTTCGTTGATCTCATCCATCTCCAGTACGATGTCGTAGGGTACCCTCGCTTCGGCGAGGAGCACGTTCATATGCCCGGGCAGACGGCCCGCTACCGGATGGATGGCGAAACGCACCTCCTTGCCCCGGGCCCGGAGCTTCCGCGTGAGTTCGCTGACCGACTGCTGCGCCTGCGCGACCGCCATGCCGTAACCCGGCACGATAATCACGCTGTCAGCGTCGTTAAGCGCCGCCGCTACGCCGTCGGCGTCGATGGCGACCATCTCGCCCTCGACCTCCATCTGCGGGCCGACCGCACCGCCGAAGCCCCCGAGAATGACGCTGACAAACGCGCGGTTCATCGCCCTGCACATGATATAGCTGAGGATCGCGCCGGACGAGCCCACCAGGGCGCCCGTGACGATCAGGAGATCGTTCGACAGCGTAAAGCCGATCGCGGCCGCGGCCCAGCCCGAGTAGCTGTTAAGCATCGAAACCACGACCGGCATGTCCGCACCGCCTATGCCCATGATCAGATGGTAGCCGATGAAGAAAGCGAGCGCGGTTATCAGGATGAGAGGCCACATACCGCCGGCCATCATGTACCAGACCGCCAGCGCCACGCACAGCGCGGCGGCGGCGGCGTTCAGGAAATGGCCGCCCGGAAGTTGCCTGGGTTTGCCGTCAACCCTGCCGGCGAGTTTGCCGAAAGCGATGACCGAACCGGTGAACGTGATCGCGCCGATGAATACGCCCAGCACCACCTCGACCTGCAGGAAAGCGATCTCGGGCGGGGTTTTCTTCGCGACCTTCGCGGCAAAGGCGGCCAACCCGCCCAGGTCCTCTCCGGCCGCCTTCATCGCGAAAACGCGCAGCCTCTCCATCTCCGCGTTCAGGCCGACGAAAACGGCGGCGAGGCCAACGAACGAGTGCAGCGCGGCGACAAGCTGCGGCATCTCGGTCATTTCGACGCGCTGCGCGACAACCACGCCAATTCCGGCGCCGATGACCATCATCGCGACCATGACGCCGATGTTGCCGATACCCGGCCCCAGAATTGAGAACACGACGGCGAGCGCCATGCCGATTATGCCGTACCAGACGGCGCGCTTGGCGCTTTCCTGGTTCGAGAGACCTCCCAGGGACAGAATGAAAAGGACCGATGCCGCGATCGCCGCGGCGGTGACGAGTTGCTCTCCAAACATTGGCTCTTCCCCGCGGCGTCAGGATTTCTGGAACATGGCGAGCATCCTGCGGGTGACCAGGAAGCCGCCGACGATGTTGACCGTCGCGATCAGGACCGAGACCGCGGCCAGCAGTACCACCAGCCAGTTGCCCGAGCCGATCTGCAGGATCGCGCCAAGGACGATAATGCCCGAGATCGCGTTGGTGACGGCCATCAGGGGCGTGTGCAGCGCATGGCTCACGTTCCAGATCACCTGGAAACCGACAAAGCAGGCCAGCACGAAGACAATGAAATGCTGCATGAAGCTTGGCGGCGCGACAAGCCCCAGAAACCCCATCAGCGCGACCCCCGCGGCAAGCATGGTAACCTGGCTGCGGGTCTGCGCGCGGAAGGCTTTGAGTTCCCGCTCGCGCCTTTCCTCGGGCGTCGGCTCCCTGGGCTTTTCCTTCGGCGCTGAAGCGATGGCCGCGACCTTCGGCGGCGGCGGCGGGTAGGTGATCTCGCCCCCGAAGACCACCGTCGCGCCGCGTATCACGTCGTCCTCCATGTCATGCACGACAGTCCCGTCTTTCCCGGGCGTCAGGTCGGTCATCATGTGACGGATGTTCGTGGAGTAAAGCATCGAGGCCTGGCTGGCCATGCGGCTGGCGAAATCGGTGTACCCAACGATGGTCACGCCGTTATCGGTTACGACCTTTTCGTCCTTGACGGTCAGCTCACAGTTTCCGCCCTGTTGCGCCGCCAGGTCAACGATCACGGAGCCGGACTTCATGGCCTCGACCATATCCCCGGTCCAGAGGACGGGAGCCGGACGGTTCGGAATCAGCGCCGTGGTGATCACGATGTCAATCTCGGGCGCAAGCTCGCGGAATTTCTCGAGCTGCTTTTCCCTGAACTCCGGAGAGGACGGCGCGGCGTACCCCCCTGTAGCGCTTGAATCCTGTCCGGCTTCCTCGAAATCCAGAAAAACGAACTCGGCGCCCATCGATTCGATCTGTTCGGCAACTTCCGGACGGACGTCAAAGGCATAGGTGATCGCGCCGAGCGAGGTCGCCGTCCCGATGGCGGCGAGGCCCGCCACACCGGCGCCGACGACCAGTACCTTCGCCGGCGGCACCTTGCCGGCGGCGGTGACCTGGCCGGTGAAGAAACGGCCGAAGTTGTTGCCGGCCTCGATCACCGCGCGATAGCCCGCGATATTCGCCATCGAGGACAGCGCATCCATCTTCTGTGCCCGACTGATCCTGGGCACCATCTCCATCGCGATGACGTTGGCGCCCCTCGATTTCGCAAACTCCAGCCCGACTTCGTTACCGCCGGGATCAAAGAAGGAAATCAGCGTTTTGCCCTTGACCAGCCAGTCGAGTTCCGTCTCGTCTGGCTCCCGCACCTTGGCGACGATGTCGGCATCCTTCCAGAGCGTCTCCGCGGTGCCGACCACTTGGGCGCCTGCCTGTTCATAGGCCGCGTCGGAAAAGCCGGCGCTGACCCCGGCGCCAGCCTCTATCGCGCAGTGATAGCCCAGCTTGCGCAGCTGGCTCACGCTCTCGGGCGTCATCGCGACACGTGCCTCACCCTCAAAAGTCTCCGTGGGCGTTCCGATTGTCTGGGCCATTTCCTAATCTCTTCTATGGATCATTGGATCGGTGACGGTACCTTCGAACAACGTGCCGCCGAAACTCACCGTTTCGCTCCGCGGCCGGCAGGAATTGATGGCGCGCGCGGAACTGACGGCGTCCGCGTCCATCTCCATCGATTGAACGGTCTCCGGGACCGTATCGGCGAACGATGGACCCAAACGCGTGTCGAAACGCCGCCCGCGGTCCACCGCGGTCGAGCCACGGCCCTGCCCCGGCGGGCGGGACATAGCGCCAACGCATATTGGGTCGCCGGACCATATGTCCGCGTGGCATTGGCTTACATAAGCGGAATCGCGCTCACGCATCCCCGCCTGAAACGGAGTTGTGGCGCTGAAGACGCCGTTCGGATCCACTCCGTCCACCGCGTTCGACCACCGGGGCGTCATTCCATGGAACGGAGCGTCACGGTCGATGCCGCGGCGGCCGTCGGCCATTGAGGCTGCATATCCCATCCCTTCACGACTCCCGTGATCCATCAGGCGTAATTGACCTATCGTCGCGCCTCCATAGCGTAACCCGACATGTTGACGCAGCCGCATCGGGATTTTTCCGCGACGCGCCGCGGGAACGTTCCGCGGAGGATGGCCCCGCCGTCCGGAATTGCCGGAACCGTTCCGCGGATCCATATTCAACGGAACCCGTCGGGGAAATCCGGCGCCTGAACCGGACGCGCCTCGGATCAATTCCAGGGTGCCGTAATGCCGGCCGGGAGTCCGGCGGGCCGGACAGGAGGCGGTGGCGAGTGCTCCATCGAAACCGGCCGTTCAACGCAGCGGGGAAGGCAGTATCGACATCGGTCACGGGCGGTTTTCCCCGCCATAGTTGCGGGACTTGGACATCCTGCCGATTCCGGGGTTGAAGGAGTTAGTGGGGTCGCAGGCCCTGTAGTGCGCCGCGAGATCGGGCTTGGCGTGGTAAAGGTGACCGACGTTGTGCTCGGCGGGATATTCGGCTCCACGCCTGTCAAGGAGTTCAAGCATCGCTTCCTTGATCCTCTTTGGATCGGCGCCCTTTTTGACGACATAGTCCTGATGCATGACGTGGCACATGAAATGACCGTAATAGAGCTTATGGACCAGCTGGGCGTCGATTTCGGGCGGCAGGGTTTCAAGCCAGTCACGGTCATTGCGGCGGAGGGCGACATCGAGCGCGATGATGTCCTCGACCTCGCGCGCGTGGATCGCCATGTAGCGAACCGCGGCGCCGGCGGCGGCGAACCGGTGCAGACCGGCTATTTTCGCCTCACGCGGCGTGCATTCGAAGAAATCGG
Source organism: Rhodobacter sp. (assembly GCA_026708635.1). Classification (GTDB taxonomy): domain Bacteria; phylum Pseudomonadota; class Alphaproteobacteria; order Rhodobacterales; family Rhodobacteraceae; genus JAPOUP01. The sequence continues at coordinate 6,972 of JAPOUP010000058.1, read as the reverse complement.
CCTGATGTCTTCCCGCCAGGAAGCCGGGGAGCCACTCAGCGGCCTCGTCGATCCCCCCGTCTTTCATCTTCAGGATGAGGTGATGCTCGAACCGGTCACGGAAATCCGTCATCCGTTCGGGAAGAACACGGGGCCAAAGGCGCGAGGCGGCCTGCATGAACCGGTCAGTCAGGTTGCCCAGGAACGGAACTCTACGCAGACGGGCATCGACCGCGCCCTTAAGCGCGAAGAACATCGGTAGCCGGTCGGTACCGAGCCTGTCGATCATAACCACGGTGTCCTTGCCATATCTTTCGGTGATGTCGAACACTTCGCGATGAACGTACTCGGCGGAGACGGGGAGCGACTGGAACTCTCCCAGGATGTGGCGACGCAGGTCGGTTAGGTCGGCGGGATCGTTCGTGCCGATGTAAAAGATTTTTTCGGAGGCGTTCTTCGGAAACGTGTCGAGCCGGACGGCGAACACGGCGAGCTTGCCGGCGGAACCGGACGTCTCAAAGAGCTTCCCTTTGTCGGCGTTGAAGCGGGCGGGCGTCGCCGCATCCATGTCGCGCACGACACTTGTGTAGTCACTTGCCGAGGCGCGTCTGTTGGTGGCGCCGGGCTCTTTGTCGAAATTGCCGCTCTCGAGGTTCGCGAGGATCTCGTCCGGTGTTCCTCCGAGATCGATGCCCAGGTGGTTGACAAGCTCAAGCCGCGCGTCCGCCGTGATCCTGGCGTAGACGGCGAGTTCCGTGTAGGCCGGTCCCCGCTCGACCAGCGAGCCTCCCGAGTTGTTGCAGACGCCGCCGATGATCGACGCGCCAATGCATGAGGATCCGATCACCGAATGCGGTTCGCGTCCCAGGGGCGCCAGCAGTCTCTCCAGCGCGAAGAGCGTGGCGCCGGGGAAGCTGACGACCTGTTTGCCGCCATTGATCGGGATCAGTCCATCCATCCGGCGGGTATTGATCAGGATGACGTCGCGATCGTAAGCGCCGCTTGGCGTCGATCCCTCGGTCAACCCGGTATTCGCCGCCTGCATAATGACGATCTTGTCGGCCTCGACGCAGGCCTGCAGCACCCTCCACTGCTCGAGCAGCCTGCCGGGGCAAACGACGCAGAGCGCCTCTCCCTCGCCGGACCGGAAACCGCGGCGGAACCGTTCGGTCGCGCGCTGACCGGTCAGAACATGTCGTGACCCGACGATCCCCCGAAGCGTTTTGAGAAGCTCTCCGTCAGTCATGCGGCCCTCCACTTTATCGCGGCCGCCGCTGTCCGCCCGAGCGGATTTCCGCAGTGGCCGAACCGATCCACTTTGGCGGCACCGATTAAATCGATCGTTGAGAAACATAACGGTACGTCAGGCGGCATTCCAGTTCCAGGAGATTCCGCCCGTTTTTCCAGGCGTACGCGTGGACGGCAAGGGAACTCACTCCGTTGCCATGCGCTCGGTCGGCAGCGTGATCCGGGACCAGTGGCTTGACGCGCCGGGCCTCCGCCGACCGGTAGCTGTTGGCATGAAGTCGGCCGTCCACGATGACCACGACGGGGGCGTCGTTTCCAGGCTGGAACCGGGGGTACCGGGTGGGTTGCTTCGCCCGGTGAGGTTGGTACAAGCTGGCGCACAGGATCGATCCTGAATGCGGTACCGGAAGTGACAAGCGCCTTCAGACGGCCCCTGTCCGGCACCAGCACCGTACCATAGCCGACGCCAGTATTTCGGTAGTTTCGCATCGCGCGCGCGAGGCTCGATCGCCGGGGCACGGCGTCCGTCCGCGTTTCCCGCGAAGTCTCTACATCCTGTCTGGGCAGGAGTGTCCTGGAAAATACCGGCAACAGGGCGCGGTCATCGCTCAATTCCGCGACTTTCCCGAGAAGCGCTTCCCTGGCCTGGCGGTCTTGGAACGGCGCCAGCCAGACCACGAAGAACCGCCCGCCCTCGATTCTGGGCGCCGATCTCCAAAGGCTTTTGACGGAACCGCCGCGCCGGAGCGCGTCTCTGTCGAAGATATGAACGCCGGAGACGCGCGAGATATCCGCCTGAACCTTGTATCCGCGAGGCCTCCGGATCTCGGCGGCAAGGCTTTCGAACTGTCCAGGGTCGGCCTCAATCAGGTAACCATTGGGTAGGGGCGCCATGAACCGGCAGCCGCGCTCCGGAGGAAATAGGTCTGTCGGCGTGTGGCTCGTGGCGAGAGAGTCTGGGAACATCTGTACGGTCAGCAGTGTCCTGTCCCCGAACGTCTCGACCTCCGCGCGGGAGGCATGAAGCTCTTGAACCCGGCCGCCGATTTTTTCCTTTTGTTCGTTGAGGCGCCCCTTGACGATACTGTCTTTCCCCTTGCCTCCACCGCGAGAGCTTTCCGGAGCCGGGTCCATCCGAAGGCTAAGCACGGGATTGAGTAACGGGCGATCGTGTTCGTCAGCCATGTCTCACCTCCTCGTCCTGCTTGAGATAGCCATATACGGTTTGGCGCGTGACGCCGATAAGGCGACTGATGTTGGCGCCGCTGAGGTGGTCTTGGGTGTTCAGTTGGAGTGCGAGAGTCCTTTTACGGGCCGCGCTGAGTTCACCGGACTGCGGAAGCGCCGTCTTGCCTGCCCGCGATTCAACGACGGCGAACGCCACGGAAGCGAGGTCCAGCGGCCTGGAATCGAGCACCGCGTGGCGTCGGGCGGTCAGGCTGATTGCCTCGATGTCTGCGCCGGACAGGTGGGGCGAGACGGCTGCGAGCGGCTCCGATACATTGTGTTCGTCATGGTCCTCGAAAAGGAAGTACCGCCAAAGATTCTCCCGGACGCCGGCATCCGGGTTCCCGAGGTCTATCTTGTATGGGAACCTTCGCCAGATGGCCGGATCGAGCAGATGTGGGTGATTGGTGGCCGCGATGACGACGGTGTGATGGTCAAGGCTGTCGAGTCCCTGGATCACGGTGTTGACAACCCGCTTCAGCTCTCCGAGTTCATGCCGGTCGTCCCGCAGCTTGGCCACGGCGTCCATTTCGTCGAGCAGAAGAACGGCATTCCGGGAAGGAACGAAGTCAAAGATGGTCCGGACGTTCTTGGCCGTGTCACCCAGCAGGGACGAGATCACGGCGTCGAGACGCGCGACGTAGAACGGGCGGGACAGCTGGGCGGCCACATGCGCGGCCATGAGCGTCTTGCCCGTTCCGGGCGGCCCGAACAGAAGGAGGCCCAAACGGGAGGCCAGTCCCCTGGCGCTCAACTCATCGATGTGCCGCGCGGCCCTAACGAAGTCATCGAAGGCTTGGTTGGCCTCCTCGTTCAGGAAAAGCGGCTCCTCGGCCCAGGGCTTCTCCTCCAGCAGGGGCAGGCGCGATTTGGCGTCAACCGGCACTGTTTCCATGTAGCCGGATGCCCTGAGCGGCACTCCCCGCCTGCGCACTACCGAGCGTAGCTCCCTGGCGGCCGCATCCTCGCCGGCCGCTGAGAGCCCGCGGGCGATCTGGTTCGCGGCGCGACGGACACGCGTGTAGTCCGCGGCCAGGGCGGCATCCGCCAGCTCTATCACATTCCTTGAATCGACGGTCATGCGGATTCCTTCTCGCTGTCTCTGTCGCCGATATTGGTAATGGATTTTGTTATATTGACAACTATTTTGTAGAAAATGTAAACTTGATTATCGCTTTTGGTAAGAATATAAGAATATGTCGAGGAGCGATCTGATGGTGGGACACCATTCCTTTGCGAGACTGACGGAAAGGCTGCCGTCAGCGAGCCGGGCCCGGATTGAGGCGCGGAAGGGGGCGCTTCGCGCCGCCATGCCGCTTCATGAGCTTCGGCGGGCGCGGGCCATGACCCAGAGGGCGGTTGGCGCGGCCTTGGACGTGCAGCAGCCGGCCGTCGCGAAGCTGGAACGCCGCACGGACATGTACGTGTCCAATCTTCGCGCCTACATCGAGGCGATGGGCGGCCGTCTCGACATCGTCGCGCGGTTCCCCCAGGGAAGCGTGACCATCACGAACTTCTCCGAGGTCGGCGGGAACGGTCCCGAGGCGGGGCTGGCCCCAGAGTCAGCAAAGCCATAATGTCGGCCTGAGTGGGGTATGCCCGGGATACGCGTGAAAAGCCGTCATGGGGTCCCGTTCGGTTGGCCAGCTCGAACTTGTTCAGCGACGGAGGACGGCTAGCGACTGCTGGCCCGCAACCCCTCACACATAGATTCGGGACAGGCAGGCAGACCATCATGCGCGTCGGGAATCAGGCATGATCCTGTGGTGGGTCATGCTCCTCTTTGTTGGGAGGAACCCCAATCGGGCGATCCGGGAGTCACGCCTCACTGGCCGGCTTCGCGGCGAGGCGCAGCCCGAGGGAGTCCAGCAGGGCCAGCACGGTGCGCAGGGTGGGATTGCCTGTGGCGCTGAACAGGTGGGTTTGCCGGGCCATCCCGGGCAGCCCGCGGGCGCGGGCCACGATGCCGAGGCAATGGGCGATATAGGCTGGATCGTTGGTCTCCCCGCGCTGTTGATGGTAAAAACCCGGTAGCCCGGCCCGATGCGCACGCACGGCTCCCGGATCGAACCGCCCATGGATCGCACATTGCCGGCATGGCCAAAGGCCAGACGGTTGATCCGGGCGGTGATGATCGCGACCGCCCGCTCATCCCGCAGTCGGGCCAGCCACTTCCGAAAGGTTTCCGTCTGTTCGGCGCGATCACGTATATCGCGTAACTTCCGGACGGCCGTCGTGCAATGGGTGTGTCGGCAGGCGCGGATGCGGGAGAACCGGCTGCGATCGGCAAAGCGTTCCCGCCGTGCGGCGGCTGGGGGACTCAAGCGGGGGCTGGTGTGGCGGACTGCGCCAGCTACAATGACCCCGCGCGCTGGTGGCAGACGGGGGCGCTTCTGGCCGGCATCGCCGTCGGCGTCGTCATCGCCGCGTTCTGACACGCCGGGCCCCTCAGAAACCGTCGCCGACATGTCATTCGCCATGGGAAAACCTCCGATCAACGTGAATTGACCGGAAGATGCTCGCGCGCGTGGGCCGGCGAAATCAAGACGCAGGCGAAACGTCATGCTTTAACCGCTTACGGATGCGGGGCATGCCAATGCCCGCACCCGCTGAAGACAGGGTTCCCAATCGTCAGGACTCGTCCCCCGCTGTGACAACAGGCGGGACGGCGCCAGGATCCAGCGATTGTCTGTCAGGCGGCCGGGTGTGCGGGCAGCTGGTCCGGATCCAGGCCGCCCCGTGTGATGATGTAACGCTGAAAACTGGGGATCGGACAGGTCAGGCTGTCCGTGTCGGGATTGTCCTGCAGCGCCCCGCAATGGATGAGATGCGTGACATACGACTCCGAATCAAGGCCTTTGGGAAGGCGCCATTCACGTGAGGCCCCGCTGTCGGCATATGCGTCAACCAGATCAATCACCTGTCCGATGGTTTTGTGTTGACCCGCCATCCGGGCCTTCCCCAGCTCGAACATCACGCGTCCCACCAGCTTTCGCGAGACGGCCATGTCCTGGCTGAACTGGGTGGCATAATAGCCGTGCCGAAGGGCATCGCTGCGCGCCTGCACCCGGTCCCAGTCGGTGATCCTGTCGAGATCTCCGTTCACGTCCGGTTCCAGCGCCGCCTCGGCGAGGGCCTGCTGCGCCCAGTGCACATGCCGGGGCCAGCCATCGGTGGTGTGCACCACCGCCAGCGCCCGCCCGCGGCATCTCTCCATCGTCATCCCGAAATGGGCGCAAAACCGCTCCAGGAGTGTGGTCGATTCCGTCCGGGTCAGGCACCCGAGGGCATGGGCGCGGATCCCATGGGTCAATCCCAGATCGCGCAACCGCGACTGGGTATCGCCCAGGCCCGCACAGACCAGCGTGAGGGGTAATTTTGTCCGGGCTTCATGGATCGCCTGCAAAAACCGGGCCGCTGTTGAATCGCGGCGAGGCGCGAGGTTCTGGGCTTCATCCACCGCCACGATCACCGGTGAATCCCAGTGTGATGCGGGAAAAGCCTGATGCAGAGACCCAATGGTCTCAATGTTGTGGGATTGAAACAGCGCCGCCAGGTTCCGGGACAGGTCGGCGCCCCCCAGAACATCCAGAAGGGCCAGATTGCCCAGCGTGCGGGTCGCCGTTTGGGCCAGTTTCTTCAACTGTGACTTTGGCGTGGTCCCCAGGGCCCCGATCGCCCGTAAAACGTCCCCGAATTGATCACAGAGTTCGACACTGGATATTTCCAGTGTTTTCGGCACATGCGGCTGCACATTCTGTGTCGCCAACTCCCGCAGGACCGAACTCTTGCCAGCACCGGGTGCGCCCTGGATGATGATGGCGTTCCCGGGCGGTGGTGGTTGTCCGGACCGGACCCGTTCCAGGCTGCGGCGCGCCTTGGTGAGAATCTCTCCCAGCAGATCCTCCCGCCCCACAAAAACCGGGGGATGATCCTTGGCCCCGTCATCGACAAAATCCTGCAGCGCGTCACGTTGAAACGCGGTCATCCGGTCACCTCTTCACCCGCGCCGGGGATATGGGCAGCATAAGAAAAGCGCATCTGCGATTCAAGGATGAAGGCCCCGGACGCACGACGGGAGTGACGACAGCATGATTCCGAGCGACGGTGGCCTCCTGGAACCCCTTTCGGATCTTTGGGCATCACACGCGCCGCCACCGTCGCCGGGACAACGGGCGTCTTACTGGAAGAGCTGCGTCCGTAGCGTGTCAAAGCGGTGGTAAAGGATCGCTGGCAATCGTCAATCTGTATCTGATACCAGAGTTTCATCGCCGCAATCTGCGCGTCAGTCTGGTCGCCGGCACCCGCAGAGATGCTGCACGTCGGGCAGAGCCATTGCAGAAGATTTGAGAGGCTGTTGCGCTGTTCATTCAGTTTCGCCCCTGTCTCCGTGATCATCGCATGGCCGGGCTGGGTCTTCAGGCTCTTTACCTGTCTCTCGGCTGACCGCTCGCTACCCACGCGAAAACGGGCCGAACGCGGCCACGATGGGCTGAACCTCCCGCCACCAGGGTCATC
>JAPOUP010000116.1 GCA_026708635.1 Rhodobacter sp. | reverse complement strand
GGCCGGCAATGTTGACCGCTGTCCCTCGGGCGTCTCGCGCTCTGCCGCCAACGGAAGGGAATGAACGCCGCAAGTGCGTGAGAACCGGGGAGGTTACGCGGCGGAAACGTTGAGGCCGACCGCGTCAGGAGTCAAACACTCCAGCGGGCGGCAGGCTGTAGATTCAAACTTATCTTTTGTAGATCATCGTTCGCCATGCATGCGGTTCATGGCGTTACGCAGCGCCACCTCCAGCCCCTGCAGCGGTCCGTAAAAGGCGGCGCTGGCCGCGGTGTTCCAGACATGGAGCCGGACCGCCCCTTCCCGGTCATTTCGGGTGGCGTCGAGATATGTGCCGAGGCGCTCTCGCGAGAGGAAGACCTCGAGATCGTCGAGGATTTCGTTCGTGTAGCGGAAGCCGTTGACGTTCAGTCCCCGGTTTGCTGCACTCACCCCGTACACCCCGGACCCGCCTCTGCCACCCGGTATGCGCCCGGGGTTCTTGTTTCAATCCCGGATCCACTCATGACGGTCTCGCCACGCCGCCACTTCGGCTTCGGCGGGATCCCCGCCTGAAGACCGCCCTGCGGGCCGTCCTGACGGCTTCGTCCACCTCGCGGAATTCCGGTTCGAGCTTCTTCAGCCGCGCCACCGGCACGCCGGGGTCGTATATGTTGGTCAGCTTTCCGCATGCGTGGCCCGGCGCTCGAAATGTTTGAAGAGCCCGGCCGTTTCGAGATCCGCGATGTCACGCCGCACCTGACGGGCGCTGAGATCCAGTCGCTCGGCCAGGACCGCCTTGCCGGGATACGGCTTTAGGCCGCGTTCCCACCAGAAATCGCGGACCTGCATCAGAACGGCGAACTGCGTCGGGTTGAGCCCCAGGCAGTTCTGGGTCCGCAGCAGCAGCGACGGGACGACGCGGAAGCCCAGCGTGATGCCCCCTCGTATGCCCCATTTCCTCTCGGACGCCCGTCCGACGTCCTTCTCCGGGCGCAGCCGGACTAAATTGTCCGCCACGGCGTTTCCGGTCCCGCTCATCATAGACGCCGGGAATCCCATGGGAATCACGAAAACTCAAATATGTGGCGGCGAAAGTCGGCGTCCGGCGTGGTGTTCGGCCCTTGATGGTCGCCATAACATGCTGCAAAATAACACTATTGACGATGACCGGCGATGACTGACGCTCATAGGGGAGAAGTGGCGGAATTTCTCTAGGCAAACTCATAACCTGAAGCCTGGTTACCCCACACGGTCCAGCCTTCGCGCGGCCCTCGGCCAAAGAGTTCGAGATACGGCCCCCAGCTGCATCGCTCGATCACGTCATACTGCTCGTCAGGCTTGCGCGAATGCTCTCGCTTCCTGGTTGCAATCATGTTGACCTGCCTGCGTCCGGGATCAAGCGTTCTGGCTCCCTTGCCATGTACGCCAAACAGCAGAATTTCCGTCACATTCCTGAAGTAAAATCCGACACCGCGGCCGTCAGAGCCCCCATCTTTTCTGATCTTGTGCCAGATCAGGTTGGTCTTGTACTCAAATCCCCACGCCTCCAGAACGCGAAGACCTTCCGGCAGGAGCGCATTGGGAACCCAGAGGTAGCAGTGCGCGACATCGCGGACATGGTCCCTGACCGGAAGATCGGCGATCTCTTTCACGGACAGTGTTTCGTATCGCGCGAGCCTGCGGTGCTCGGGCGCGACTTTTCCGGTTCTGTTCACGAAACGCCATGGCGGGTCAGCCAGAACGGTTCCAAACATCTGTCCGCTGAGTTCACGTGACAAATCCGACATGGCTGACATTATGACCGCTCTCCGCAAGGCCGAACAGGCGTTCTGTCCGATGATACCGTCAATTTCGTGCTGGCCTCGACCGTCCCCGAACTCACACCACCGGGCCCGGGACCGCAAGCGCGGATTTTATCTTCGCGACGGGGCCGGCACCCCGCGGAGATGGTCGCCCACAAGGAAAATGATGGGCGGGCGGCCGATGGTCGCGCGCGCCACCAATCCGACTCCGCCGTTGGGCCGCGCTCGGACGGGATGGCCGGTTCGAGCGGAGAGATTGGTTCCGGCAAGTCTCCCCGTACCGTCGTCCAGACGATATGGGGATGTCGAAATACGCATGCACGAGTCGATTGCGCATTCCGACGATCCGTTCCCACGGTATTTCCGACAAATGTTGACGTGTAGGATCGGTGACCCCCGTTGCCGCCTCGCCGATGATCTCGACATCCTTGATCGGCGCGAGAGCCAATTGGCGATCGTTGGCGAGGCCGCGCGTTCGTCGACGAGCGACGGCCACCGCCTCTCGCGCGGAGGCCGGCATGTGCGGCAAACGGATTTTGTCATCCCTGCGCATGCCGGATATCCGCCCTGTCGAGGACTTCCTGACGGAAATACCGGCTCAGATCCTCCGGAGTTCGCAGGTCCACCTTGCGACCACCAAACAGCGGCGACCGCTCGATCTCCACATTGGCCACGCCCATCAGTCCGGGTGCGCGTCCTGACGCCAACTTGACCAGCACATCGATATCGCTTTCAGGGCCGAAATCCGCCCGTAACGCCGAGCCGAAAGTCGCCAGACGCCGGATGCCGTGCGCTTGATGGAAATCGGCCAGTTCGGACTTTGGGACAGCCAGTTCCGCATTCATGTCCAAACTACCTTGTTGGCGTCGACGTCAAAGCCCGCGGCTTTCAACTCTTGGACGAGCTTAATCCGCCAACCGATCCGATTGTCCGGGGGAATATAGACCACACCGTCGCAATCCGGTGATCCTTTGAAATCGTCCTTTGCCGGAGCGCAGATCCTCTCCCGACCGAGCGCCCCGGCAAAGTAATCGGTTGGAGGTCCAACTTTTCCGAAAACCCGAGGCCCGGTCGGTCTCCGTCGTGACCAAGCCGACGGACAGGTTCACACATTCCATATTGACTTGCGCGTAGGTCTCGATCCGCCGCGCTATGATCTACCCTCGAATATCGGACACCCGATTGGCTCGCCGATCCAACGCAAAAGCACAAGCGTTCCACCCATCGGTCGCATCTCGCCAGTGGCTCGAATGATTAGGCAGGATCCCCACAGGGATGGCGGTTTATACTTGGGTCGGTTTGTTCCCCTCGCGGGAAGTGAATCCCTCGAACAGCCCCTCCAATCGCGCCATGCGCTCCCGCAGTTCGTCTATGTCGCTGCTGAGCTTCCACAGGAAAGCCAATATTCCGACAATGCCAGCCAACGTTATCCAGTCTGTCGATATTGCCATCATTTAATTGCCCATTTGCGGAACATGACCGACATAGGTGAGTGATAGCGTCGGTGCCCAAACTCCAATGCCCGTGATTGGCTACCGGTTCGCCAGGGAGGCATTCCGGTTCAATCCCTTGAACCACGCCCTGATTCTCATGTTCACTTAATTCCCGATATAGATCCAGACTCTTTATCAGGCAAAGGCCGTTCTCCGGTCCTCATGGACCCAAAGCGGTTTTCGGATTGATTTTCGGGCTCCAGCCCCCGTCAACGATAGGCTGGGCGCGGAGCCATGGTTCCGCCCGGAGCGGTTCACGGTCCCGGTGCGGGTCGCCAGCGCCACGCCTCTCCCATTACCCTTTCGGTCAGACCCGGCGAACGTTGAGGTACGGCATGGTTCCCCACCCAGACTGACATCCACCCCTGGTTTCAGGGACCGGAATACGGGATCACCGCGCGGGACGGTCGTCATGCTCGCCCGTCAATATTCGCCGCGAGTCGCCTTCGGGGTCGCTGTACTGGCTCGACCTGAGCGTCCAGAAAAACGCGGCAAGTCCCAGACCTCCCAGTAACAGCGAAACCGGAATCAGAACCACGAGAACGTCCATACTCACCTCACCCGCAACGCGTTGAGCGAGACTGACACGGACGAGGTCGACATGGCAAGCGCGGCCGCCAGAGGCGTGGCGAATCCCAGCAACGCCACCGGAATGGCAACGGCGTTGTAAAGCGCGGCGATGGCGAAATTCTCCTTGATCCTGCGACGGGCGCGGCGCGCCGTCACGATCGCTTCCGGTATCGGGGCAAGAGAGCCGCCACAGAGGACGACGTCGGAAACCACGCGGGCGGCGTCAAGCGCCGAGGCCGGTGAAATCGACGCATGCGCAGCAGCCAAAGCCGCGGTGTCGTTGAGACCGTCACCCACCATCAGCACCCGACGGCCTTTCTCACGCAGCCCCTTGACGTAAAGCGCTTTTTCCTCGGGCGAGGCCTGCGCCTCGAATGCCTCGATGCCGGTGCGGGCGGCGATGTCAGAAACGGCCGCGGGATGGTCACCGGAAAGCAGGACAACCGCAATTCCCTTTCGTTTCAACGCGGCGACCGCCTCGGAGGCGCCTTCGCGCAGACTGTCGCTGAAGCGGATGGCCACGGTCCGCTCCCCGACACCCAGATACGTTGCCGTCCCGGCAACCGGGGCCGCACCAACCCAGTCGGCCCTGCCCAGGCGGACTTCGCGGCCGTCCAGTTCCGCCGCGATGCCGCAGCCGGGAGTCTCACGTAGATTCCGCAATTCGTCGTACAGCCTGTCCCGTTGCGGAAGCGCGTCGAAATCCATCTTCGCGAGCGCGGCCGCCAGGGGATGGGACGACCCCCGCCCGAGCGCCCGGGCGAGGGCGAGATCCGAAACATCGTGGTTTGAGACCCCGGACGGCAGCGGGGCGCCTTCCGTAAGAACGCCGGTCTTGTCAAAAACGACCGTGTCGACCTCCGCCAACCGCTCCAGAGCGCTGGCGTTCTTGACCAACAGACCGCGACGGAACAGCCGGCCGCTCGCGGCCGCGGTCACCGCCGGCACGGCCAGTCCAAGGGCACACGGACAGGTAATGATAAGAACGGCCACGGCGATGTTCAGTGACAGGCGCATGTCGCCCGACAGGGCCATCCAGGCGACAAACGCCCCAAGAGCCAGAAGATGGACGACCGGGGCGTATATCCGCGACGCCCGGTCGGCCAGTGACGTATAGCGATCACGGGCCCGTTCCGCCATGGCGACAAGGTCGGCCAACCGGCGCAGCGCGCTGTCCTCTCCGGCCGCGGTCACCCGCACCGTCAGCACGCCGGTTAAATTGATTTCTCCCGCGTTCACCGTGGTGCCGTCACCCGCCGGTACGGGCACGCTTTCGCCCGTCAGAAAGGACCGGTCGATATCGGAGCGGCCGATCTCGACGATCCCGTCCACGGGCATCCGGTCGCCCGGCAGGACCCGGACCAGATCTCCCGGCTCCAGTTCCGAAACGGGAACCGCCGATTCCCCGCCATCGCCGACTTTCAGCGCGCGCGGTGATTCCAGCGCGGTGAGTTCCGCCGCGGCCGACCGCGCGGCCGCGCGGGTACGGTGATCAAGATAACGGCCGGCAAGCAGAAAGAACGTCAGCGACAGCGCCGCGTCAAAATAGGCATGCTCTCCGTGCAGGGCGGTCTCGTGGATCGAGAGACCCACCGCCAGGAGAATCGCCAACGAGATCGGGACATCCATATTCAGTCGCCCGAACCTTAACACGCTCCACGCGTTCACGAAGAAAGGCCTGCCGGAATACGCGACCGCCGGAACGGCGATCATCGCGCTGATCCAGTGAAACAGATCGCGCGTCGCGTCCGCCGCGCCGGACCAGACCGCCACGGACAGGAGCATCACGTTCATCATCGCGAAGCCCGCCACGCCAAGCCGCATCAGAAGGTCGCGGTCCGCCCGGGCCGCGACGCTTCCGTCCAGCGTTTCGGAATCAAGCTCGTACGCCCGATAGCCCAGGGAGGTTAGGGTTTGGGCGAGTTCCCTGGCATCGGTTCCGGCATTTACATTGACCGATGCGCGCCTCAGCGTCAGGTTCACGCGAGCGTCGCGTACGTGCGGCATCGCGTTCAGGGCGCGTTCGACACCCGCGATGCAGCCCGCGCAGTGAATGTCGGGCAGGCTGAGGAGCAGGCGTGTTTCCGCCGGTCCGGACGCGGTGGATACCCGCCCGTCCATGTGGACCGCCTCAACGGACACGGGCCCGACCGCCGGCGTCCGCGCGGAGGGTCATGTCCGATCGTCCACGTATAGCGCGATACGCTGCCTGAACCTGGAGCCGTCGTCTGCTGTCGCCTCGAACCGCAGGTTCCAGTTACCGGGCGCGAGATCGACGGAGGCGACATGCGCCATTCCGTCGAAACTGAATTCCGGCTCGATATCGTCCCTGACATGCGTGGCGCGACCAAGCGTTGCGGCGAGGACAGCGGGCTCGACGGGCGATCCCGTGGCGTCGAGTATTGAAAGACGCAGAATTCCCGCGTCGAACGTCACCGACACCCGCCACCCAAGGGCTAGCTGGGCGTCGCGGTCGGCGTCGAACGTCTGGCTGACGACATAGGGATTCCTGGCTTCGAGTCCCGGGAAAGTGCCGACCGCCAGCGTCGCCATTATGGCGTTCACGCCGATCACGACGCCGAATCCCGCTGACAGGATCAAAAAGACGGCGCGTCCGGTCAGCCGCCGTTCGGTCATGGTCCCGTCCCGTTGAAAACGCTGTCCTTGTATACGCGATCGCCATTAGAAAGGTCTTCCACCCAGAAACGGATATCCGTACGCGCGGTGGATGCTGGCGCGGACCCGCGCGGCGCGACGACGTAGACCTGCTGCAGCATGGTTTCGTCCGCCGGTACGGTAACGGACTGGTACGCGGTTCCCTCAAGCCGGATGCGCAGACCCGGATCTCCCTTGACCGAAATCCGGAACGGCCGGTCCTCGGCGTTCTTGTTGCGGAGCCGCAGATCGTACGAATTGCGGATGGAGCCGTCCGACAGGGTCACGAAGGTCGGATTGCGGACCGGAGCGACCGTAACATCGATATCCGATCTTATGAACAGCGCGGTCAAAAGACCCAGACCGACGATTGACCAAAGCGAGGAATACAGCAGCGTTCGCGGACGCAGCACATGTTTCCAGATCGCCTTTACGGGTTTGCCCTCACGCTCGCTCACCTCATCGGTCAGCGCCAGGTAGCCGACAAGCCCGCGTGGCCTGCCGGTCCTGTCCATTACATCGTCGCAGGCGTCGATGCAGAGGCCGCAGGTAATGCAGGCAAGCTGCTGGCCGTCACGGATATCGATTCCGACCGGACAGACATTCACGCACGCGTTGCAGTCAATGCAGTCACCGAGACCTTCCCGCTCCCTTCCCTTGCCCCGGGGCTCTCCGCGCCAGTCCCGATAGCCGATCGTAATGGTTTCCTCATCCACCATGGCGGACTGAATTCTGGGCCAGGGACACATGTAAATGCACACCTGCTCCCGGGCGAAGCCACCCAGCAGCACGGTGGTAAACGCCAGAATCGTCATGGTGGTGTAGGCGACCGGATGCGCCGACCCGCTTACGAGATCCACCGCCAGCGTCGGCGCGTCCGTGAAATAGAAGACCCAGGCACCCCCGGTCGCGACGCCGATCAGAAACCAGACGACCCATTTCGCGAGCCGCAGCCGCAGTTTCCGGAAGTCCCACTTCGCGTTCCAGAGCCTGACGCGGGCGTTTCGGTCCCCTTCGATCCAGCGTTCCGTGAGAATGAAAAGATCCGTCCAGACAGTCTGCGGGCAGGCGTAGCCGCACCAGACCCGTCCCAGCGCGCTCGTGAACAGAAACAGGCCCAGCCCGGCCATGATCAGGAGCCCCGCGATGAAATAGAACTCATGCGGCCAGATCTCGATCCAGAAGAAGAAAAAGCGCCGCCCCGCCAGATCCGCCAGGATCGCCTGGTCAGGAAGCTGGGAACCGCGATCCCAGCGAATCCATGGCGAAACGTAATAGATTCCCAGGGTTACGGCCATTATCGCCCATTTCAGGGTCCGGAACCTGCCGCGGACACGCCGCGGAAATACCGGTTCGCGCGCGGCGTACAGAGACTGAGGCGCAGGCGCGTTCATGCCCGTCCCTCCGCGGGAAACCGACATCCGCGATCATGCGGAAATCTCAGCGCCAACGCCCGCACCGGCATCCGGTCACTCCATCGTCCGGCCGATCCAGCGGCCCAGGGCTACGGGGCGTCTCCGGCAACGGCCGCGGCCGCCCTCACGCCGGCCGCGGTTCCCGTCCCCTGACGACGGCGGGAAATGGACTCCGGTTCCACGAATCGTCACGCGGCCGGCTCCCGGAACCTCAGGGAGAGAACGCACGCGCCCGGACAGTTTCCGGCGGGCAAGCCAGACCGGCTTCCCGAGGACATATGGAATGAATTGCCGATTCCCCGATCCGGGTTCCCGATCATTCCCCACCGCCCAACCGGTGAACGTAAACCGCGACGGCGTTGACCTCGGCATCGTCCAGACCGCCACCCGCCCGATATTCCTCTGACCAGGCCGGCATCACGCCGAACCGCGCATTGGCCACCGTTTCCGTCAGATCCTCGACGCTGCCGCCATAGAGCCAGATCGCGTCGGCGAGGTTCGGGGCCCCCTGCTCCGGGTCGCCCGTTCCGTCCTCCATATGGCAGGCCGAGCATTCATTCAGGAATATCTCCTCGCCGGGCCCCGAAAGCGCGGGGTCATGCTCAAGTCCGGCGAGTTGACGCACGTAGTGAACGACCTGCGCTATTTCGGTCTCGCCGAGGAGTTCATCGCGTCCGAAAGCGGGCATTTCCGACCAGTGCGCGTCATCCGACTGCTCGTTACGGATGCCGTGCCGGACGGTGTAGGCGATCCGCTCGACCGTACCGCCCCAAAGCCAGTCGTCATCGAGAAGGTTCGGGTAACCGGAGCCCATACGCAGCCCATCGGCGCCGGCTCCATGACACTGGGAGCAGTTGTTCCGAAACACGGCAGCGCCCGCACGTACCGCGTAATTGACCAGTTCGGCGTTCGCCGTGACCTCGGAGAGATCCGCGACCGCGAGTTGTTCATGCAGCCCGGCGTTCCGGGCCTCGGCCTCGGCGATCCGTTCGACCACCTGATCCCGGGTCGAATAGCCCAGCAGCCCCGACGTTGCCCGATCGACCAGCGGCCAGGCCGGATAGGCGATCGTATATCCAATTCCCCAGATGACCGTGATGTAGAACACCCAGAGCCACCAACGCGGCAGTGGATTGTTCCATTCCTCGATGCCATCCCAGCTATGGCCGGTCGTGCCGTAACCTTCGGCGCTCTTTCTTTCCCCCTCGCTCATTCGTCCGCCTCCCGGCCTGCGGCGGGCCTGTCCTCGTTCCGGAACGGTATGTTCGCCGTATCCCTGTAACTGGCGCCGCTACCCGGACGGAAGGCCCAGATCACGGCTCCGACGAAAAAAGCGGCCAGCATCAAAAGTCCCCAGCTGCCGGCGATTTCCCGAAGTAGGCTATAGGTTTCCATCGGCTTTCCCCCCTAACGGTCCGGATCGGGCGTGAATGTCGAAAAATCGACCAGCGTTCCGAGCATCTGCATATACGCGATCAGCGCGTCCATCTCCGAGATGCCGGGCTCTCCGTCGAAGTTGCGCGCCTGCGCCCCCGGATACCGCTCGAACAGCGCGTCGATATCGCCTTCGTCGGGATCAGCCTGGGCCCTGAAATCAGCATGCGCCGCGGCGATCATCTCCTCAGTGTAGGGCACGCCGACCATACGGTTCGCCTCCATGAGGTCCTCGATATGGGTGGGTTCGATCAGCCTGTCCCCTAGGAAGCCGTATTTCGGCATCACCGACTCCGGAACGACCGACTGGGGATCGACAAAGTGCGCGACGTGCCATTCATCCGAATAGCGGCCGCCCACCCTCGCGAGGTCCGGGCCGGTGCGTTTGGATCCCCACTGGAACGGGTGGTCGTACATCGACTCCGCGGCCAGCGAGTAATGGCCGTAACGCTCGACCTCGTCGCGCATCGGCCGTATCATCTGGCTGTGGCAGACATAGCAGCCTTCCCTGATATAGACGTCGCGGCCCGCCAGCTCCAGCGGAGAGTAGGGCCGCACCCCCTTCACCTTCTCGATGGTGTTCTCAAGGTAGAACAGCGGCGCGATTTCGACGATGCCACCGATCGTGACAACGAAAAACGACGCGGCCAGCAGAAGCGTCGCGTTCTTTTCCAGGACTTTGTGCTTTTCGAGGATCGCCATTCTTCGGGCCTCCCTATTCCGCCGGCGCGAGGGACGGACTGACGTCCGTCCTCGGGCGCGAGCGCACGGTCATCCAGAGATTCCAGCACATGAGGAGCGCGCCCGCGAGATACAGCACTCCGCCGAGGCCCCTGATCACGTACAGCGGGAATTTGGCGGCCACCGTGTCCGCGAAGCTGTTCACCAGGAATCCCTGGGCGTCGACCTCGCGCCACATAAGGCCCTCCATGATACCCGCGACCCACATGGACGCCGCGTAGAGCACGATACCGATGGTCGCGAGCCAGAAATGCCAGTTCACCATGGCCAGGCTGTAGAGCCGCTCGCGGTTCCACAGTCTCGGAACCAGGAAATACAGCACGGCGAAGGTGATCATCCCGTTCCAGCCCAGCGCCCCGGAATGGACATGTCCGATCGTCCAGTCGGTGTAATGGCTCAGCGAGTTCACCGCGCGTATCGACATCATCGGGCCCTCAAACGTCGACATGCCGTAAAATCCGATCGAAATCACCATCATGCGGATGATCGGGTCCGTCCTGAGCTTGTCCCAGGCGCCCGACAGCGTCATGAGCCCGTTGATCATTCCACCCCAGGAGGGCATCCAGAGCACGACCGAGAACACCATACCGAGCGTGGAGGCCCAGTCGGGAAGCGCGGTGTAGTGCAGATGGTGCGGCCCGGCCCAGATGTAGAGGAAAATGAGCGACCAGAA
The DNA here is from genome assembly GCA_026708635.1 of Rhodobacter sp. Taxonomy (GTDB): domain Bacteria; phylum Pseudomonadota; class Alphaproteobacteria; order Rhodobacterales; family Rhodobacteraceae; genus JAPOUP01. The sequence goes on along the minus strand of JAPOUP010000116.1, from coordinate 908 downwards.
GTGAATGATCGATAGCCGGTAACTGTAAACCGGGCGCTCCGCCTGTTTCGGGACAAAGTAATACATCATCCCCAGAAAACCCGCCGTAAGGAAAAATCCGACGGCGTTGTGGCCGTACCACCACTGCGTCATGGCGTCCTGAACGCCGGCCCAGACGATTACCGATTTCGAGCCGAACACGCTGACCGGCACCGCCAGGTTATTGACCACATGCAGCATCGCGATGGTGACGATGAAGGCGAGGTAGAACCAGTTGGCGACGTAGATATGCGGTTCCTTCCGCCTGATCAAAGTGCCGAGAAAGATCGCCAGATACGCCACCCAGACCACGGTGAGCCACAGGTCGACATACCATTCAGGCTCGGCGTATTCCTTGGACTGCGTGCCGCCAAGCAGGTATCCCGTCGCGGCGAGCACGATGAAAAGCTGGTATCCCCAGAAAACGAACCAGGCCAGGTTACCGCCCCACAGGCGGGCAGCGCTGGTGCGCTGCACGACATAGAAGGATGACATGATGAGCGCGTTCCCGCCGAAGGCGAAGATGACCGCGCTGGTATGCAGCGGGCGCAGGCGCCCGAAATTCGCGATACCCTGCGCCCATTCGAAGTTGAGGGCGGGAAACGACAGCTGGAAGGCGATGAACGTGCCGGCAAGGAAGCCGACGACTCCCCAGAAAGCGGTGGCGATTGCGCCCGCGCGAATGACATCGTCCATGTATTCCGTCATCACCGGCTTCGGGCGATCATCCTCCCCGGTGCGCCGCAGCGTCCAGATGAACAGGCCGCCGGCCACCGCGAGGATGATTATGGCATGGACCTGATAGGCGAGATCCCGGCCAAAATTGGCGGCGATGGCCGCGCAAAGGACGATCAGCCCCAAGACCACCAGTTTCACAGCATTCCACATCC
>JAPOUP010000276.1 GCA_026708635.1 Rhodobacter sp. | reverse complement strand
ACGGCCACCGCGGCGTCGGACACCCGCCCGCCGACCGGAACGCGCTGGCGCGGGCTTTCGTGGCAAAGGCGGTATGGGACCTTCCGACCACTGTCGCCCTGATCGACCGGCTCAGGTACGACCCGACGCTGAGAAGGCTGTTCCCGTGAAGGTCTCCCCATTCCCTCAGCCACCTGTGCCTGGCCGTCAGGTCCGCTTGGAACGTCGGGTGGTCGCAGTGATGCGCCACCTTCTCGGGGCCGGTTTTCACCGCCCGCCAAAAGTTCACGATGTGGTGGTCGATGTCAACGACCATCTCGCGCGGCCTGTGGTGCGCGGTGGGCGGCCACTTGAAGACTGACGATGGAATGGAGGTCTCGGTAGTGCCGTTGGAGGAAACGGTCCCCTGGAAATACACGTGGGGCGGTCGGGAAGCCTACCCCCCGGAAAACGGCTAGACACGCGGTGGACGGCGGTAGTCAGCGCCCCGGCTATACCGGTGTCCGATCCGGTATTGAGTGCGGAAAGAAACATGACACGCCGGCGTCGTTTCGACAAACGGCCCGACAACTTGAATGCACCCCAGTGCCAGGCGATATATCTATGGTCAAGAGCCACTAAGGGCGCGGCGCGGTTGCCGCTTAGCAGACGGAGTTGAAGCTTATGTCAACATCTGAATCCAATAACGGCATGACACAACAACACACAGGAGGCCGCGAGCGAAAGTGCCCAGGGGATTGACCCGGCAACCGGGCGCGCCTATCCTTGGATCATGGACAAGCCGCCGGACAATCACGAACTGGCCAGGCAGGTTGCCGTGCTGGAGGAACGCATGAACACGCACCGAGCCGAATACCGTACAGACATCGCGCGGCTCGCCGAAGACATGGCGAAGCGCGATGCCGCACGTTACAAGAGTGACACCAACGCGAGGTGGTGGCAGACGGCCATCCTGATCGCCGCGCTCGGAATCGGACTCACGGTCTACGGTTTCGTGACGGCTCCGCACTGATCGCTACACATATACCACCAGCCCGCCGATATAGTCCGACAGCCGCCACGCAGCGTGGGTGGCTCGTACGGCGCGGCGGCTGGAGCGTCCGGTGTTCTTCGAGCGGGGGAAGGTGTAGCGGTTTGAGATAATCCGCGCCCGTGCTCTCCGCGACCCTGGCCGAACGCGACGGGCTGTAACGCGTCTGGGCGGTTCTCCTTCTGGCGGTCCCCGACATGACCCCGCCGGTATCTAGGCGGACAGTCGGCAGGGTCATGGATCGTCGGGCTGGCTCACGCCGTGTCATTGAACGGGGTTGGAAAGATGTTTGGGTACGCTTTTTCGAGTGCCCTGCGCACGGTGTCGGGCAGCCGGCACTCCCAAACGCCTTTATCGTCGTCGTAGCGCCAGTCGAAAAAGTGTCTGCTTCCATTGTAGCCCCTGGTGTTCGCGAGCCGCCGGCCAAACGCTCCCATCAGTCCCGCCGCGCTATTCCCAGTCTTTTGGGATGTCGCTATCGTCGGGACAGCCGTACGGGGCCAGTAGATAGAAATTCCGCCCTTCTTTCAGCGTCTCAACCGCCTCCTCGACCCGGCGCGGGGGCAGTTCGGCACCAAGCGGGTCGCCCTTCAGGACCTCGATGTTCAAATCATTCAGGCGAGGTGGTTGACGTCGTTTTTCAAGGCAAAGCAGCTCGCGGTGCACGACGTCACTCAAGGTGTCCGACCAACCCCCCGAACGCATCCTGTCCCGTTCCTTCACTAGCTTTCGGCTACCGCGGCCTCTATCATATGAATATTTCAGGAAACGAACTTATCGGTAAGGACCGTCTGCCTCGCGGTCCCTTTGATGTAACTCCGTTGCATTCCCAATCGTGGGAGACTGAGACGTGACCCGTTCTCTGGGGACATGACACGAAAAGGGAAAGACGCATGGTCGTCGGGCCGGACAGCAAAGGGACCGCGCGTCCGGGATGCGAAGAGAAGGCTGTAGGCGTGTGGGAAAGGACGGCGTCCCGCCTGCATTTCAACCAGGATTTCCGAATAAATTCCCAGCCGTTGGCGGCGTGCGTGACACCTGAACCGACGATAGGTGGCGCGGCATGGCCGAATTTCATGTGCGGTGACGGACGGTGGGAGATTCCGCTCGCTCTCTGGGCAAACACGACGCTCGGGATCATCGCATTCTGGTGGCTGGGGACCCGCCATCAGGCCGGGAGGGCAAGGCTCACGATAACGGGCCTGCCGGGTCTCACCGTCATCGACACGCGGCGGCTCTCACCTGCGCGGCTTGACCTCGCCGGTGACATTTTCGACCGGTTCCGGGAGCGTGAGCTACTTCCGGCGAACGAGGCATGGCAGGACGGGACCCGCCAGGCCCTTGACCGCGCCATGCTGGTTGACCTTTTGGGTATACCGGACGAGATCATGGAGCCGCTGCAACTGCCGCGCCGACAGTGGTGCGCGGAACTTTCCGTTCACGGCGGGAAGAGGACCGCGCCAACATCATCCTAGCGAACGGAGGGTTCCATGCGAGATGTTGACCTAAGGTTTTTTGCCGAGAAAATAGAGCTGGTAGCTATCCTTTCCCGAACCTATGCGTTCCCGGGACTAGCCGGCGACCTAAGGCATGAAACGGATGGGCGGTTTCGACGATGACGCGACAGCCCAGCGGGATCGGGCGGGGCGTTAAGTAATCCAGATCCGAAGCCGCCACCGGCCGAATTGCCATCTATGCCCCGTCAAGACCCGGGAAAGACACAGAGAAAATTTCCTTGGACCTTCATGGTATTCGGCTTTACCATCGGAAATGAATCCTGTTCCCCGCGACTCGTGAAAGAAAGCCGTGATGACCGATACCCCAGGTGCCCTGGATGGAATCCGGATCCTTGACTTCACGCAAATGATGCTGGGGCCACTCTGCACCCAGACACTCGCGGACATGGGCGCCGACGTCCTGAAGGTCGAACGGCCCGGCAAAGGTGAGTGGATGCGGTCCATGCCGATGAACGGGGAATTCGTCGGTGGGGAAAGCGCGGCATTCCACGCTTTCAACCGGAACAAACGGTCGGTGACGGTCGACCTTAAGCACCCCGACGGTCGTGACCTGCTTCTGGAGATGTCCAGGACCTGCGATGTGGTCACCGAGAACTTCCGCTCGGGAGTGATGGATCGGCTGGGTCTGGGCTATGAGGATTTCAGGGCGGTCAATCCGAAGATCATCTACGCCAGCGGTTCGGGCTGGGGCTCGGGCAGCTCGTTGGCCAGCCGGGGAATGCCCGGGCAGGACCTGCTGATCCAGGCCATGTCGGGCCTGATGATGAACACCGGGCGGCGCTCCGACCCTCCCACAAATTGCGGAACGGCGGTCGCGGATTTCGCCGCAAGTCAGGCGCTGGCCATCGGCATTCTTGGCGCGATTCTCGCGCGCGACCGCCACGGAACGGGGCAGAAGGTGGAGACCAACCTCTATTCCGCGACCCTGAACATGATGGGGCAGGAGAACTTCGCCGTCCTCAACCAGGATATAACGCTGGAACGTTCCGAGGCCGGGGTGGCGTCCTGTTGGAGCGACGCGCCCTACGGCGCGCATCCAACCAAGGACGGCTGGGTCGCGATCGCCATGTGTCCGCTCGAAAAGCTCGCCGGACTGCTGGACGATCCGGGACTTGCCGGAATGGAAGCCTGGGCGGAACGTGACGCCGTGAAACTACGCATCGACGAGACCACGCGCGGACATACCAGCGAGGAACTCCTCGCTATCCTAAGGGCCGCCGATGTCTGGGCCGCGCCGGTGCGTAGCTCAACCGAGGCGCTGGCGGAGCTTGTTGAGACGGCCTCTCCCCGATTGGTCGAGATGGAACATCCGAAAGCCGGGCCGATCCGCGCCATCGCCAACCCGATAACGCTTAGCGAAACGCCGGTTACGGTGCGACGGGCACCGCCCGCTGTTGGCGAGCATACCGACGAGATCGTGACCGAGATGTTTGGAGCGGAGAGGCTGGCGGACCTGCGCGGCATGGGGGTTGTGTGACGTGATGCCGGAGGAGCGGCTCCACCCCAACCTGGCGCTTGCGCGGCACGGAGCGATCGAGATCCTGCGCGTCGACCGTGAGGACGCACTCGGTGCGCTCAATTTCGAGATCATGGAAGCGCTTGGAGACTACGTGACCGACCTTCGCGATCGGAGGGACGAGGTCCGGGTCCTGATAGTCACAGGCACCGGACGCGGATTTGTGGCGGGGGCGGACATCGCGGGCTATAACGGCGTCGGGCAGACGGTATTCGATGGATTCCAGCGCCGCTCGCGCCAGACGCTGGATGCGATCGCGGAACTTCCCCAGGCGACGGTCTGCGCCGTCAACGGCTATGCGCTGGGTGGCGGATTCGAACTTGCGTTATGCTGCGATTTTGTCTTCGTCAGCGAAAAAGCCAGGCTCGGACTCCCGGAAATCAAGCTCGGCCTCCTGCCCGGCGGTGGCGGCACGCAGCGCCTGCCCCGTCTGGTCGGGCCGATGAAGGCCAAGGAACTCCTGATGACGGGACGGATGATCCCGGCCACCGAAGCGGTCGAAATCGGCGCGGCGCTGGAAACCTGCGCTCCCGATGCCCTTATGCCCCGGGCGATGGAATTCGCCGAAGCGCTGGCCGGAATGGCTCCGTTACCACTTCGGGAGGCGAAGCGCGTTGTCGATGACGGTATCGACGCGGCGCTCAGTGCCGGGTTGACGCTGGAACAGCGGGTGCTTGGCGCCCTCTTCGCGACCGATGACGGGAAGGAAGGCATCACCGCCTTCATGGAAAAACGCGCCCCTGTCTTCACGGGGCATTGAGGGAAGAACCGCGATGCAGAAATCGGTCATCAGCTATCGGTCCGGCCCGTTCGCGACCGTCTCCATGGGACTGCCGGGGGATCACGAGGGCAAGACCGCGACCCGGGTGTTCTTCGTGCGCGGCACCGACAGGATCGCCCTGATCGACAGCGGCCTTCACGGTGGCCTGCCGGCGCTTAGGCAGGCCTTCGAAGAGCTCGGCATCGCGTACGGTGATCTCGACCTGCTGCTCCTGACGCACGAACATATGGATCACGTCGGTAACAACGGCTGGCTCAAGACCGAGACGGGCTGCGAAATTCTGGGCCATCCGGCGCGGGCTGACCGCGTCGCCGACAACATGCTGAACGCCAGAACCATCGTGCACGCATTCCCCGAGGGCGAACACTTCGACCTCAACGCGGAATATCTCGACTGGATGGGACCGACCGAAGGCCCGATCGATGATTTCATCAAGGACGGCGACGTGATCGATCTGGGCGGCGGTGTCGCCCTGGAAGTGGTCGAGGTGCCCGGACATTCGATGTGCGAGGTGGGCTTTTTCGAACTTTCGACCAGGACGCTGGTGATCGCCGACCCGCTGTTGCCACCCTTCAATCCGGTTCTCTACCTCTACGAGGATCCGAACCTGATGCGCGCCACCTTCGACAGGATCGAGAGGTTCCTGACCGACCGTGACGTGCGGGCCGTTCTCCTGGCCCATGACGATATGAAGACCCCCGCGGAAACCCGGGAGCTGGTCGACGACTGCCGTCGCCGCGTCGATACGGTCGAGGCCTCGATTATCACCCATATGAAGGCAAAACCCGGCATTTCCTTCGCGGAGCTACGCGACAGATGCTGCGACGACCAGAATATGGTCCGCGAATGGCGCGCGCTGGTGTCGATTGACGCGAGCCTGAAGGACTTCGCCGCGAAGGGGCTTGCCGAACGGCGTGACGGTGGCTGGCACTATGTTGGCTAGCCTACCCGACTGCTCGGTGCTCGGCCCCGGAACGATGGGCGGGCAGATCGCCCTGTCACTTGCGATGGGCGGTGCGCACGTGACGCTCTGGGGACGCCGTGCCGAAGCTCTTGGCCCCGCGCTTGACCGTTGCGCCGAGGGTTTTGACTTTCTCGCCGCGCACGGGCTGGCCAAATCCGAGGACCGCGCCGCGGTTCTTGATCGGATCACACCCCAGCCCGACCTGGCAAAGTCCGTGATGGACGCCGGCTTTGTAATTGAAGCGATAACGGAGGACCTGGCGTTAAAGCGGGCGCTGCTGGATGAGGCGGAACGGGCCGCACCGGAAACGGCGATCCTGTCCTCAACCACTTCCGCCATCAGTGCCGGCGACCTGCAGTCCGGACTCAGGCGCCCGCGGAATTTCTGCATCGCCCATTACGCGCAGCCCGCCCATCTGGTCGAGCTTGTGGAGGTGGTGCCGGGGCACGGCACCGCGGACACCGCCGTAGCGGCCACGACCGCGCTTCTGGAAGCGACCGGCAAGACGCCGGTCACCTGCCCGGACATCCCGGGCTTCCTGTGGGCGCGCATCCAGCACACGGTGCTGCGCGAATTCGCCTCGCTGGTCGGCCGTGGATTGGTGACACCCGATGCCTGCGACACGATCCTGAAGGTCGGCTATGCCTCGCGCCTGCCCGCAATGGGCGCGTTCGAGCACGCCGATCTCGCCGGACTCGACCTGATCAACTCGGACGCGTCAAAAGCCGTCTGGGCCGATCTGTCAAACGTCACCGACCCCGCCGAAACCCCGGTAGGCGAATTGTTCGGCAGCGGACATCTGGGCATGAAGTCGGGCCGGGGGTTCTATGACTGGAAACTGCGGGACGCCGAGGCGTTCAGGCGTCAGCGTGACGAGGAGATCATTCGGAGAATCAAGCTCAATCGGAATGCACGAACGAAGCGAACACCTGAGTGGGAGAGTGCATGAGCGGCGTACAGCTTGTCGACGTGACCAAGTCTTTCGGCGCGGTGAATGTCATTCCGCCGCTGAACCTTTCCTTCGCCGAAGGGGAGTTCGTCGTCATTGTCGGACCTTCCGGCTGCGGCAAGTCGACGACACTGCGGATGATCGCGGGACTTGAGCCGGTGACCAGCGGCGCGATCCAGATCGCGGGCAAGGACGTCACATGGGCCCGACCCAAGGAGCGCGACATCGCGATGGTGTTCCAGTCATACGCACTCTACCCGCATATGGATGTGGCCGGAAACATGTCCTTCGCGTTGCGGCTTGCGGGCACGCCGAAGGACGAGGTCAGGCGCCGGGTCCACGCGGCGGCCGAGATGCTGGAACTGACCGAATATCTGGAACGCAGACCCAAGGACCTGTCCGGTGGACAGCGCCAGCGCGTCGCCATGGGCCGCGCCATCGTGCGTGACGCCTATTGTTTCCTGTTCGATGAACCGTTGTCGAACCTCGACGCCAAACTGCGGGCGACCATGCGAACCGAACTGGCGATACTGCACAGGAAGCTCGACCGCACGATGGTCTATGTGACCCACGACCAGATCGAGGCCATGACCATGGCCGACCGGATCGTGATCATGGAAAAAGGGCACGTCCAACAGGTCGGTACGCCGCGCGAGGTATACAACAGTCCCAGGAACCTGTTCGTCGCCGGCTTTATCGGTTCACCCTCGATGAATTTCCTCGACGCGGAACTGCGGGCCGACGGGCCACGCGTTACGGGTCAGGGCTTCGATCTACCCTTGCCACCGCGTCTGCGGGAGGCCGTGGACGGGCATCGGTCACGTCAGGTCATCGTCGGCCTGCGGCCGGAGCATTTCGCGGCCCCGCGTACCGACGGTGGGACCGAGGCATCGTCTCTGGCGCCAGTCGACCTGGGCGTGAAGGTGGCGGAATACATCGGCTCCAGCCAGTTTCTGGCTGCCGACATAGGCGGCAGGCAAATCTCGGCCGCCATCGAGGTTGGCCCGGACAGCGCGCCCCTTACCAGCGGAACGTACCTGTTCGATACCAACCGCATCTACCTGTTCGATGAAACGACAGGTGATGCAATCACCTGAGAAAATCCACTGAATGACACAAAGGAGGTTACCATGTCATCCGGACCCGTCAATATAACCGCCGCCTCCGTCGCGGCAATACTGATCGCAACCGCATCCCTGGCCAACCCTTACGAGAAGTACGAGGGTACCACCATCGTGGTCAGCTGGCCGGCGCTGTCACATTTCAGCGCCGCCGAGACACTGGTGGAGGAATTCACCGAGGAAACCGGCATCGAAGTCGAGATCGACGCGCTGCAGTATCTAAAGCTGCGTGACCGCCAGATCCTCGAGATGTCGAAGCCCGAGGGCGAATACGACGTCGTTTCCTGGGTGGTCATGTGGAAGGGCGAATATGTATCGAAGGGTCTGCTGACCCCACTTAGCCAGTTCTTCACCTCAGGCTCGCTGGTCGACCCGCATTATGACATCGACGATATCGCCGATGCCTACCTGCAGAACGGCGGCGTTGTCGGCGGCGCGAAGGGATATCTACCCGGTGTGTCGGGTGCGCTCTATGGCATTCCGTTCGGAGCCGAGACATCGATCCTTGCCTACAGAAAGGACATCTTCGAAGAGTATGGCATCGAAGCGCCGACAACCTATGACGAACTGACCGCGGCGATGACCAAGCTATATGACGCGGGTGTTCCCGCCCTTACCTCGCGGGGGAAGACCGGCCATCAGGTGACCGCGGGCTGGCTGCTGCATCTGGCGCCCATGGGCGGAAGGATCTTTGACGACGAGTGGAATCCGGTCGTGAACTCTCCCGAAGCCGTAAAGGCCGCGGAGTTCATGCGCCACGTCGCCAGGACCGGACCGGTTGGCATAGAGACCTTTGGTTTCGGTGAATCCGCGGCGGCGTTCCTGCAGGGCGATGCGGCCATGCATCTGGATACGCTCAAGATCGCGGCCATGTCGCGCAACCCGAGCCTCTCGAAGGTCGACGGCAACGTAGGCTATGCCCTGCATCCGGAGGGGAACCGCTGCGGCTCGGAAACCGGCGGTTTCGCCATGGGTATCCCGGCCAACGCGCCGAACCGGGAAGCGGCGTTCCTTTTCATCCAGTACATGACCAACAAGGCGGGCGACCAGCGCATGGTTGAACTTGGCGGTGATCCGATCCGCATATCGACGCTACAGAACAACACGGAAGGGTTCGACGAGTATCCGGTCGTGGCCGCGCAGCTTCCCTGCGCCGACCCCGACTGGCGCCCGCTGATTCCGGAATGGAACGAGATCAACATCGATGTTCTCGGTCAGGCGCTCACGCAGGTCATCACCACCGATGACCCGATCCAGCCAATCATGGACAAGGCCAACGAACAGTTGCGCGAAATCATGGAACGCGAAGGTTACTACACCTGGGCCAGTTACCGGGACGCCCGGTAGGCGATCCGGGAATCGCCGGAGGGGCGACGTGCCGCCCCTCCGGCCCCTGAGCGGGATTGGCCGATATGCCTGACACCACCGAAACGATCGTCCCGGCCGCCGAGCGACCTTGGGATCTTTCGATGGTTGGGCCCTATCTATTCATCCTTCCCGCCGTTACGGTGATGTTGGCGGGGCTGGTCTATCCGGTGATACAGGCTTTCTACCTCAGCCTCTATGACTGGAAAATCGGAACCGACTTCGGTGACGCCCCCTACGTCGGGACTAGACACTTTATCCGGATGTTGGGGGACGAAAACGTCTGGGAATCGATCTGGGTCACGCTCAGGTTCGGCTTCTGGACCATCTCCATCGAGATGTTTCTAGGTGTATCGCTGGCACTGCTGTTGGAAAAACCCATCCGCGGCGCGTCGGTTTTCCGCACGATTTTCATCCTGCCACTGATGGTTTCACCCGTGGTGGTCGGTCTGATCTGGCGCTATCTCTTCGACGCGCGGATCGGCTGGATCAATTACTACCTCGGTCAGATCGGGATCGAGCCACGTGTCTGGCTGGGCGATGCCAGTCTCGCTTTCTTCGCGATCGTGTTCACCGATATCTGGCAATGGACACCCTTCATCTTCATCATCGTGATCGCTGGCCTGCAGGCCTTGCCATCCGAGGTGCTCGAAGCCTCAAAAATCGACGGCGCGAACTGGTGGCAGCACATTCTTTTCGTAAAGCTGCCGATGATCCGGTCAATCCTGCTTATCGCGCTTCTTATGCGCCTGATCGATGTCTTCCGCGCGCTTGAGGTTATGTACATCCTGACGGGCGGGGGGCCGGGCCGGGCCACCGAACTCCTGTCACTGCATATCTACAACCGGGCCTTCGATACCCAGCAGCTGGGCTACGCCTCAGCGATTTCGGTACTCTTGATCGTGATCGTGTTCCTTCTGAGCTTCGCCATCCTGAAGATGGGCAACCCGATGAGCGAAAAAGCGGACATCTGATGCCGTAATGACAGGAAACCGTATGGCGGAAATACATACAGGCATCGTGACAGAGAAAACGGATCGCGACGTTAGGGACTCGGTGGGAGAAATGAGGGAAACGATCCGGAAACGCATGGACGACTGGAAGTTTCGTATCGACGGCCCGCGCCAATTCTCTTCGGCCAGAACCATCAGGTCATTCCAATTCAGGAGACCGACCATCTTCTGGGTTCCGACGTTCCCGGAGACCATTCGTGGATGGACGCAAGGTCGTCGGTTAAATGTGCGGACGTACGGGCACGGCAGGACGAGCCCTCGGCTCCCGGCCATCGCCGCCGAGCAAATCCGGAGAATCGACCGATTGCGGAGGGCCACATACATGCATGATCGCTTTTCGGGACCGGCGTGAGATGGCGGCAAGGCAGATCAACAATCCGCTTCACGTCTCGGGTCATTACGCGGCGCTGATCGTGCTGGCCCTGATCACGCTTGTGCCCATCTGGATCATGGTGGCCACGGGCTTCAAGGACGACGTGATCGTTCAGCAGAAGGAGCCGATCTGGTTCTTTTTCCTCCCGACGCTGGAAAATTACGAATATATCATGACCCGCGGCAAGTTCGATCGCTACCTTTGGAATTCCGTCATCGTCGGGTCCGTGGCGACCTTCCTCACGCTGCTTCTGGGCGGATTCTGTGCCTATGCGCTCGCCCGGTCGGAGTTCCGTGGTCGCGTATTGGTCGCGAATTCCACGCTTCTGGTCCGCATGGTTCCACCGGCCGTACTCGCGGTTCCGGCCTTCGCGATGGTGCTGAACTTCAGCCTCGATAACGATCTGGCGGTACTGATTTTTTTCTATACCGCGCTCAACCTTCCCTTCGCGATCTGGCTGCTTTTCGGATTCTACAAGCAGATACCGGTGGAGCTGGAGGAAGCCGCCATCGTTGACGGCGCCACTCCATTGCAGGTGTTCTTCCGGGTACTCCTCCCATTGATGAAGTCGGGTTATGCGGTCGCGGGAATTTTCACGTTCCGCATCGCCTGGAACGAGTTCATACTCGCTCTCCTGCTTACGGGCCGCACCACACGCACGCTGCCGGTGGGCGCGGCCGGATTCATTACCGACACAGGTGTCGAATGGGGCCGGATCATGGCGATGGGAACCCTGATCGTTATCCCGCCGCTCCTGTTTACCTTCTTCGCCGCGCGCCAGATCATTTCGGGCATGACCGCTGGAGCTGTAAAGGGGTAACGGACCCTTACCCCGCGGATTCTCGCCCAGCTCAACAGAGATTCCCTGTCAAGTGCGTGAGATTTACCAGGCGGCCCGGGGATCTCGAGTGAGACGCGGCGCGGAGGCGGTGATTCCGTCGCGGTGGAACCTCTTCGGGAAGACAGGGGAGTTCCGGGAGATCGCGACCCAGTACAACAGGACCGGAGAGAGCTTCGCGGCCTGAGTTCACCCCGTCGTCGGCGTGGTGGCGGCAAAATGACTGTCAACA
>JAPOUP010000225.1 GCA_026708635.1 Rhodobacter sp. | reverse complement strand
ACAAGTGTTCACTAAACGCCGGGGATGGTTCGCATGTTCGCCGCATCCATGGATTTCGACCTCGGCGAGGACGTAGTCGCGCTACGTAACGCCGTCCGTCGCTGGGCGCAGGAGCGTGTAAGGCCACTTGCCGCCGAAATCGATCGAACAAACGCGTTTCCCGCGGAACTGTGGCGCGAGATGGGCCAGCTGGGGATTCTCGGAATAACGGTTGGAGAGGAGTTCGGCGGTGCCGGTATGGGATATCTTGCCCATACGGTGGCGGTGGAGGAGGTGGCGCGGGCCTCCGCGTCCGTTTCCCTAAGCTATGGCGCGCATTCCAACCTCTGCGTCAACCAGATCAGGCTAAACGGAACGCCGGAACAGAGGGAGCGGTTTCTGCCCGGGCTGGTGTCGGGCGAGCGTGTCGGTGCGCTCGCGATGTCCGAAGCTGGCGCCGGTTCGGATATCGTTTCGATGAACCTCAGGGCGGACAGACGAAACGACCATTACCGACTCAATGGCTCGAAATATTGGATCACGAACGGTCCCGACGCCGACATTTACGTGGTTTACGCGAAAACCGATCCAGATGCCGGATCCAGGGGCATCACCGCGTTTATAGTCGAACGGTCCATGGCCGGATTTTCGACCGGTCCGCACTTTGACAAGCTCGGGATGCGTGGTTCCAATACCGGTGAGCTCGTATTCGAGGACGTTGAGGTTCCATACGAGAACGTGCTCGGGCGGGATGGGTGCGGCACCGCCGTGCTTATGTCGGGTCTGGATTACGAACGGGTCGTGCTTGCCGGTATCGGCACAGGCATCATGGCGGCCTGCATGGATGAGGTGATGCCCTATCTCGCCGAGCGGAAACAGTTCGGCCGGCCGATCGGAAGCTTTCAGTTGATGCAGGGTAAGGTGGCCGATATGTATACGGCGATGAATTCGGCGAGGGCGTATGTCTATGAGGTGGCGAAGGCCTGCGATCGTGGCGGGGTGACGCGTCAGGACGCCGCCGCATGCGTGCTGTATTCCTCCGAAGCGGCGATGAGGCAGGCGCATCAGGCGGTGCAGGCCATGGGCGGGGCGGGATTCCTGAACGACGCTCCCGTCGCGCGGATTTTCCGGGACGCGAAACTTATGGAAATCGGGGCCGGCACCAGCGAGATCAGGCGAATGCTGATCGGTCGGGAGCTGATGGCGACTTTGGAATGACTCCCACGCCGCGTTTCGTGCCGGCCGGCGTCCTTTCATGTGACGCGGAACGGTGCCGCCGGTGCCGGGCGGACCGCCATGATCCGCCAGCGGCCGTCAGGAGACGGTCGCTCCCGCCGCCGGAATACGGTCCGCGGCGCGGGCGGAATTACGCGACCTTTCGGTTTTCCGGATGAGGCTGGTCTCAAATTTCATTGCCGGTTCGGAGGAGGCGGCGGCCAATCGCGCCGCGCATCTCGCGGCGCTGAAAGAAGTGACCGACGCCGCGGAACTCGCCGCCGCCGGTGGTGGCGAGGGTGCCCGCGCCCGCCATGTCAGCCGTGGAAAGATGCTCCCCCGCGATCGGGTCGCGGGCCTTCTCGATCCCGGCGCTTCCTTTCTCGAGATCGGGGCGACCGCGGCGCACGGGCTTTACGGCGGCGCCGCCCCATGTGCCGGGGTCATCGCCGGTATCGGGCGCGTCATGGGTCAGGACGTTATGGTCGTCTGCAACGACGCGACGGTCAAGGGTGGAACCTACTACCCCATGTCGGTCAAGAAACACCTTCGGGCCCAGGAAATCGCCGCGGAATGCCATCTGCCGTGCGTCTATCTCGTGGATTCGGGTGGCGCCAACCTTCCGAACCAGGATGAGGTGTTCCCCGACCGGGACCATTTCGGGCGGATTTTCTACAATCAGGCGCGGATGAGCGCGAAGGGTGTCGCCCAGGTCGCGGTGGTAATGGGCTCCTGTACCGCTGGCGGGGCCTATGTGCCGGCCATGTCGGACGTGACCATCATCGTCAAGGGACAGGGTACCATTTTCCTCGCCGGGCCGCCCCTGGTCAAGGCCGCGACGGGAGAGACCGTTACGGCGGAGGAACTCGGTGGCGGTGATGTCCATACGCGCCTCTCGGGCGTTGCGGACTACCTGGCCGACGACGATGCCCAGGCATTGGCGATGGCGCGTCGCGCCATCGGGTCGCTGAACCGCGGATCCGCGTCCCCGGTTTCCTGGGCCAGTCCGGAGGAGCCCGCATTGGACCCTGATGAGATCCTTGATCTGGTCCCGGCGGATCTGCGCGTGACATATGACATTCGCGAGGTGATAGGGCGAATCGTGGACGGATCGCGCCTTGACGAATTCAAGGCGCGTTTCGGGGTGACGCTGGTCTGTGGCTTCGCCCATGTCATGGGCTGTCCCGTGGGAATCGTCGCGAACAACGGAGTGCTGTTTTCCGATTCCGCGCAGAAGGGCGCTCATTTCGTCCAACTCTGCAGCCAGCGTCGCGTTCCGTTGGTTTTCCTGCAGAACATCACCGGATTCATGGTCGGTCAGAGGTATGAGCGGGAAGGTATCGCACGGCATGGAGCGAAACTCGTGACCGCCGTCGCAACGACGGAGGTTCCGAAGATCACCATGCTGGTGGGCGGTTCGTTCGGTGCCGGAAACTACGGAATGGCCGGAAGGGCCTACCAGCCGAGGTTTCTGTGGACCTGGCCGATTTCGCGCATCGCGGTCATGGGCGGGGTTCAGGCGGCGAACGTGCTCGCGACGGTCAGGCGGGAGGCGATGGAACGCGCCGGCGACACCTGGTCAGCCGAAGAGGAGGAGGATTTCAAGCGTCCGACGCTGGAGATGTTCGAACGGCAGTCGCACCCGCTTTACGCGTCGTCGCGACTTTGGGATGATGGAATAGTCGATCCGCGCAGATCACGGGAAGTCCTCGCGCTAAGCCTGAGGGCGGCCCTGAACGCGCCGGTCGGGGAGACTAGGTTCGGTGTATTCAGGATGTGATCGCCAGTCCGGACCGGCGGGCGCAGTGGCCTCGATGGCCGAAGCCCCATGCCGTCCGGTTTCCGTGGGACCCATTCGCGCGGCTCCGGCCCGGGGTGCGTCCTTTCCCGGCCGCTTGGGCCGGGATGGAACGCCGGGACCGGTCGGGAGCCGAGAGGGACGGGCCGGGCGAACGCGCCGGTCGGCGATCCCGTGGAACGGCTTAACGCCACGCGGCTTTTCAGGGTTCCCGGACGCCACCGGACGCCGTCCGGCCGGAGCCGGATATATCCGGGAACGGTCAGGGGAGATGGGCCCGATATGATTCACCGGCTTCTGGTCGCCAACAGGGGTGAAATCGCCTGCCGGATCATCGAGACGGCCCGTCGCATGGGACTCCGGACGGTTGCGGTGAATTCCGAGGCTGACAGCCGCGCGAGGCATGCCGCGATGGCTGACATGGCCGTTCATATCGGCCCCTCGCCGCCTTCACGCAGCTATCTCAATGGCGAGGTGATCATTGACGCGGCGATACGGACCGGATGCGAGGCGATCCATCCCGGATACGGTTTCCTGAGCGAGAATCCCGAATTCGCGGAGGCGGTCGGCAATGCCGGACTTATCTTTATCGGACCTCCGGCGAAAGCGATTCGCGCCATGGGCCTCAAGGACAGGGCGAAGGCGCTGATGGAGCGCGCGGGCGTGCCGGTGGTTCCCGGCTATCACGGCAAGAACCAGGAGGACGGGTATCTCTCCGCCGTCGCGGGTGACCTGGGCTACCCGGTTCTGATCAAGGCGGTCGCGGGCGGTGGCGGTAAGGGAATGCGCAAGGTCGAACATCCCGAAGGCTTTGCGGACGCATTGGCATCGGCCCGCTCCGAAGCGGAGGGCGCGTTCGGTAACGATGCGGTACTGATAGAGAGATTCGTGCGGAAGCCACGTCACATCGAGGTTCAGGTTTTTGGCGACGGCGAGCGGGTGGTGCATCTTTACGAACGCGACTGCTCGATCCAGCGCCGTCACCAGAAGGTGATCGAGGAGGCCCCGGCACCCGGAATGAGCGATGAAATGCGCGCCGTCATGTGCGCGGCGGCGACGCGCGCCGCGGAGGCGATCGGATATGTCGGTGCCGGAACCGTGGAGTTCATCGCCGAAAGCGATCCGGAATTGCGGCCCGACCGGTTCTACTTCATGGAGATGAACACGCGGCTTCAGGTCGAACACCCGATCACCGAGGCGGTCACGGGTATCGATCTTGTGGAATGGCAGATCCGTGTCGCCGGTGGATCTCCGCTACCGATGTCGCAGGATGACATTCAATGTAGCGGCCACGCGGTCGAGGCCCGGGTTTACGCCGAGGACGTGCCGAAGGGATTTCTGCCCGCCACCGGGACCCTGGCGCATCTTGCCTTCCCGTCGGATGTAAGGGTCGATAGCGGGGTTCGCGCCGGAGACGCTATCAGCCACCATTACGACCCGCTGGTCGCCAAGATCGTCACCCACGGTGAGTCCCGCGTCGAAGCGCTGTCCCGGATGGATCGGGCGATTTCCATGACGGAGGTCGCGGGTCTTGTCACCAATCAGGATTTTCTTCTGAACGCGGTTCGCAGGTTGCGGTGCACGGGATGCGCGGCGGACACCGGTTTCATAGACCGTGAGATCGAAACACTCGGGAAGTCGCCAATTCCGGAGCCCCAACACCGGGCGCTTGCGGCCGTGGTCGCGCTGGGACTCGACCGTCTCGACGACCCGCTCGCGGGGTTCTCGCTTTGGACGCCGATCGAGCATACCGTGAGGCTTGGGTGGAATGGCGTGGAACACACCGCTCGCGTCAGGCTGCGGGCCGCCAGGCGGTTTGAGGTGACCGTTGACGACACCGTGTATGCCATTGCCCGGCGGGATGGCGCGTGGTGGATCAACGATATGAAGTCAACGGCGCGGTGCGTGCTTCATCAGGGTGGAGTCAGTGTTTTCCAGGACGGTGGCCATCATTTCCAGCTGCCTGATCCGCTTGCCGTGACGGGCGATCCGGATGCATCCGGGGACGTGGTGGAAGCCCCGATGCCGGGGCATGTCAAGGCGGTGTTCGTCGCCGCCGGTGACCGGGTGTTTCAGGGTGACCGTCTCGCGTTGATGGAAGCCATGAAGATGGAGCACACGCTTGTCGCGGCCCGCGACGGAGTCGTATCGGAGGTTGCCGTCGCTCCCGGGCTTCAGGTGGACGCGGGAGCCGTTCTCATCGTGATGGAGAAGCTGGAGAAATGATCGTTCTGCATCACAGTCCCCAGACACGTTCGATGCGTTCCCTATGGCTTCTGAGGGAGATCGGTGTTGACTGCGAGGTGGTGGAGCGGCCGTTCGACCGGTCCCTCCGCTCCCCGGAGTATCTCGCGATCAATCCGATCGGTCGCGTTCCGGCTCTTGAAATCGACGGACGGGTTATCTGGGAGTCCGGCGCGATTACGGAATATCTCTGCGAACGCTTTCCGGCCTCGGGGCTTGGGCGCGCGCCGGGCGACCCGGAACGCGCGGAATGGCTGATCTGGATTCATTTCGCGGAAACCCTGACGCAGCACGGCGCCGCGCTGACGCAGCAGCATCTGATCCTTCACGAGGAGTCCATGCGCTCACCGATTCTCATGAAACTCGAGCCGAAGCGGTTAGGAAAGTGCTATGCCGCGATCGAAAAACGGTTGGAGGGACGTGAGCATCTTCTTGACGGCGGCTTTTCGGCGGCGGACATCTCCGTCGGTCAGGCGCTCTACATAACGCGGCGTTTCGCTAAGCTGGAGCCCTTCGAACGGGTTGCCGCCTGGTACGGACGGATCACCGCCCGTAAGGCGTTTCGGGCGTCATTGCCCACCGCGGGATCGGCCCTGCTTTACGAAAAGGACTTCTACGGGCCTCCTGACGGTTGAGAAGGCGGTTTTGCCGGAGGCCCGGGGGTCGGAATTGGGAGAGCGGTCTTTGTCCGAGTCCGTCGAGATATTCGAGGTTGGTCCACGTGACGGACTGCAGAACGAACCGATCATGATACCGGCGCGGAGTAAGATCGAGCTGGTGGACCGACTGAGCCGTGCCGGATTCCGCCGCATTGAGGTCGCGTCGTTCGTCTCGCCGAAGTGGGTTCCGCAGATGGCCGACGGCGCGGAGGTCCTGGCCGGGATTAGCCGGGCCGCTGGCGTGTCCTATGCCGCGCTCGTTCCCAACATGAAGGGCCTGGAGCGTGCGTTTGCGGCCGGCGCGGACGAGATCGCGGTCTTCGGATCGGCGTCGGAGGGGTTCTCGCGGGCCAATACCAACAGATCGGTCGCGCGGAGCATGGCGGAGTTCCGGCCGGTCATCGCCGCGTCGCTGGCGCGGGGAATTCCGGTCCGCGGTTACGTCTCCTGTGCCGTTGGATGTCCCTATGACGGTCCCACCCCTCCTGAACGGGTTGCCGACGTGGCCGAGTCTCTGATGGAAATGGGCTGTTACGAGGTCTCGCTGGGGGATACGATAGGCCGGGGAACGCCCGGAACGGTCGGTGCGATGCTCGAAGCGGTACTGAACCGGATCCCCGCCGACCGCATTGCGGGTCATTTCCACGATACGGGCGGTCGGGCGCTGGACAATGTGGAGGCCGCCCTGGCCATGGGCATCCGGAGATTCGACGCGGCGGTCGGGGGTCTTGGAGGCTGTCCTTACGCGCCCGGCGCGACGGGCAATGTCGCGACCGAGTCGGTCGCCGCCCGGCTTGGGGAATTGGGATTTGAAACGGGCCTTGATCCGAGGCGACTGAATGAGAGTCTGGCGATGGTCGATATGATGCGGCGCGAGCATGTTTGAGACGCTGGATGTCAGGATCGATCCGCGTGGTGTCGCCGTCCTGGCGTTGGATCGACCCGCTCGGCACAATGCGCTGAACGCCGCGATGATACGGGAACTCACGAGGGCCGCGAAAGTTCTGGGAGAGGATGAGGCCGTGCGAGCGGTAATCCTGACCGGAACGGGCCGGTCATTCTGCGCGGGCGGCGATCTTGGCTGGATGAGGCAGCAGATGGAAGGCGACCGAAAGTCCCGCGCGGCGCAGGCTCGCGGACTGGCCGAGATGCTGCTGGCGATGAATACGATCCCCAAGCCCCTAATCGGCCGGTTGCAGGGGTCGGCCTTCGGTGGCGGAGTGGGCATGGCATGTGTCTGCGATGTCGCGATCGGTGTCTCCGGCTCGAAGTATGGACTCACGGAAACGCGTCTGGGTCTCGTTCCGGCTACGGTCGGGCCCTACGTGATCGCCCGAATGGGGGAGGCGAAGGCGCGCCGGGTGTTCATGTCGGGTCGGGTGTTCGGGACGGAGGAGGCGGTGACGCTGGGGTTGCTGGCCAAGTCGGTCCATGCCGATGATCTTGACCTGGCGATCGAGGCGGAGGTGGTGCCTTACCTGGACGCGGCGCCCGGCGCGGTCGCTGAAGCCAAGGCGCTTTTGGGGCGGCTGGTGCCGGTCGTTGACGGTGCGGTCGTCGAGGATACCGTCGCCACATTGATGGGAAGATGGGAGCAAGAGGAAGCCTGGGAAGGGATACGGGCGTTCTTCGAGAAAAGGAAGCCGGCTTGGACCAGTTAAGCCGGGCAGGCATTGACCTTGACCTATCCGTGGCGAGGATTGGTTCCGCGGGGACCGGGCTGCTGGATAACTTGATCCGCGCCGCGTCCGACTGGTTTCCCGGGACCGTATCGGCTTTCGGTGATGATGCTGGATTGGCTCCCGAATCCCGTATTGGCGTGCCAGGGTGCCGGGGTGCGATGCGCATGAGGGATTGGTTTACGGCGGATCCCGCCACCTCGGTTCGATGAGGTATGGGTGGACATTGTTCGCTTACTGGAAAGGCGGACGGTTTTCGGAACGCCGAGAGGGGATGGCGCTCCGGGACCTGGTCAGGTGAGGCACGGAGCCGTCGCCATCGACGCCGGTATTCCAGAGCGCGAATCCCGGTCGGCTTTACATGTTCCCGGTTCACGGAGTAGGGACTCCTTCGCCTGGAAGCCTTGCGGTCAGGGAGATATGGCTAATGGCGAGAGAGCTTCCGGGTTCCCGGCGCTCCGTTTGGGAAGGGATTTGCGTATTCGGTGGCCCCAAGGACGCACGGTGTCGATCCCTGGTTCAATGGCGACGTTACCCATATCGGACAGTCCGAAATAACGGTTCAATCCCGTGTGCCTTCGAGAGAGCGAGAATGATCAGATATCAAACCGGCCTATCGCCGGAATCCGCTGAATGAAGCTGCTTTTTCTGGGCGATGTGGTCGGTCGGTCCGGCCGGCGTGCCATCTGCGAGCGACTCAAAAACCTTCGCGCCTCCTGGGATCTCGATTTTGTGGTGCTGAACGCGGAGAACGCGACCGATGGGGCCGGTCTGTCGCCCAACCACGCGAAGTCGCTTCTGGATGCCGGGGCCGACTGCATCACGCTGGGTGATCATGCCTTTGACCAGCGTGACCTGCTCCCGTTCATCGATCGGGAACCCCGCGTGCTTCGGCCGCTGAATTTCGCGAAGGCCGCGCCCGGGCAGGGCGCTCGGGTTTTTACGGACACGCGCGGTCGCAAGATCCTGGTCGTCCAGGTTCTTGGCCAGATCTTCATGAAAAGGCCCTTTAGCGACCCGTTTTCGGCCGTTGACGCCGTGCTGGCGAGATATCCCTTGGGTGGCCAGATCACGGCCTCTCTGGTTGATATGCACTGCGAGGCAACGTCGGAGAAAGTCGCGATGGGTTTCTGGTGTGACGGCAGGGTGACGGCCGTCTTCGGCACCCACACCCACATACCGACGGCCGACGCGAGAATTCTTCCAAACGGCACGGCGTATGTGACGGACGCCGGTATGAGCGGCGATTACGATTCCGTGATCGGAATGGAGAAAGATGAGCCGATGCGGCGCTTCACGACCGGAATGTCAGGAGGTCGGTTCAGGCCGGCCAGGGGTGAGGCGACGCTAAGTGGAGTGTTCGTTGAGACGGATGACAGAACCGGAAAGGCGAGGCGGGTCACGGCCGTGCGGGAAGGCGGTCTGCTTCCCTCCGCGGCGCCGTGATCCGGGTTTCGTGAGGTCCCCATCGCAATGAGGGACCAGGGGCGCGACCGCGTGTTCCTGATTGCGACGCTTGTCCTTCTCGGTGCCGGGTGGGGCCTTACCCAGCCGCTGTCGAAAATCGCGGTAAGCGAGGGCTACCGGCACTTCGGGCTGGTTTTCTGGCAGCTCGCGGTCTCCGGCGGCATACTCGGTGGCCTGACATTCGCCCGCGGCAGGATTCCGCCGCTGCGATGGCCGCAGCTCAGATTCTATGTTTTCATCGCGCTGATCGGCACGGTGGTTCCGGGCAGCGCTTCCTATCAGGCGTTAGTCTACCTTCCCGCGAGCGTTATGTCGGTTCTGCTCGCGCTCGTTCCGATATTCGCCTTTCCGATCGCTCTGGCGCTGTCAACCGACCGGTTCTCGCTGCGGAGGCTGGGCGGGTTGGTCTGTGGCCTGATCGGCGTGATTTTCCTGATCTGGCCCCAGGCGAGTCTGCCGGAACGCTGGATGGTGGCATTCATTCCACTCGCCCTGGTGGCGCCGGTACTCTACGGCATCGAAGGCAATGTCGTGGCGAAGTGGGGTACGGCGGGACTCGGCCCCATCCAGCTTCTGTTCGGCGCGTCGGTGGTCGGTGCGCTGATTTCCGCGCCGCTTGCGATAGGCACCGGCCACTGGATCGATCCGAGGCC
This sequence comes from Rhodobacter sp., assembly GCA_026708635.1. GTDB lineage: Bacteria > Pseudomonadota > Alphaproteobacteria > Rhodobacterales > Rhodobacteraceae > JAPOUP01. Next base: position 2,017 of record JAPOUP010000225.1, on the reverse strand, counting down.
TCCATGGGGCCTTCCCGACCTCGCGCTCGCGCTCAGCTCGGTCATTCATGCGGGTGTCTATACCGCCTATGTCTGGCTTGTGGGCCGCGCGGGTGCGGTGTTCGCCGCGCAGGTCAGCTATCTGGTGACGGGTTTTGGCGTCGTCTGGGCCATGTTGCTTCTGGGTGAGCGCAATTCCGGATGGGTCTGGGCCGCGATGGCGCTGATGTTCGTCGGACTGTTCCTGGTCCGTCCGCGGGGCCGGGGACTTGAGGATGGCCCCGGCGGCGGGCAGGATGGGGCAGGGGGCGGCTAGCGAGGAGCGATGGACCAGATTGCCCTGTCCCAGAATGGTGAGGCGCTTTTGGCACTGGCCGTCGTGGCGGTCATGTTCGTGCTATTCATGCAGGAGCGCTATCCATCCGAAGTCGTTGCGATCGCCGGCGTCGCGGCGATGCTGTGCACGGGTCTTCTGCCCTATCAGGACGCGCTCGAAGTGCTTTCAAATCCCGCGCCGTGGACCATCGCCGCAATGTTCATCGTGATGGGGGCCCTGGTAAGGACCGGTTCACTTGAGGTGTTCACGCGGTACGCCCAGCGCCGTGCCGAGACCAGTCCCGCGCTTGCCCTGGCCGGTCTCATGGCCTTCGTCGCTCTCTCTTCGGCCGTGGTCTCGAATACGCCTGTAGTCGTCGTGATGATCCCGGTCATCGTGCAGTTCGCGGGCAGGCTGGGGATTCAGGCGTCGAAACTTCTGATTCCGCTCAGCTATACGGCGATTCTCGGCGGTACACTGACGTTGATTGGCACGTCCACAAACCTGCTGGTCGACGGTGTGGCCAGGGCCCAGGGTCTCGAGGCGTTTTCCATCTTCGAAGTCACGCCCCTGGGACTGATTCTATTGGCATGGGGCGCGCTTTACCTACGTCTCCTCGGCCCCCGCCTGCTGCCTGAAAGGCAGAGTCTGGCAGGTCTTCTGGGTAACCGGAAGAGTATGAGATTCTTCACCGAAGTGATGGTCACGCACGACTCCAGCCTGATTGGCAGTCGCGTTCTGGACGTCCAGATGTTCAGGCGGGAGGGCGTGCGCCTGATTGACGTGATCCGCGGGGACGCTTCGCTGCGGCGCAACCTGGGGGAGGTGGTGCTGCGGGCCGGAGATCTGGTGGTTCTTCGAACGCGGATGACGGACGTGTTCGACCTGCAGCGCGACAGGTCACTGCGGCCCGTTGACCAGATCTTTTCCGTCCAGACGGAGACCGTGGAGGTCCTGATAACGCCCGGGTGCGGGATGATCGGCCGGTCACTCGGCGAGCTCAGGCTGCGCCGCCGCTACGGTGTCTACCCGTTGGCCGTCCATCGGCGCAATCAGAATATCGGTCGGCAGCTTGATGAACTGGAGGTCCGCGTCGGCGATACCCTTTTGCTTGAGGGATCGGTGGAAGACATCGCGCGGCTGGCGCAGGATATGGATCTGGGCGGTGTCTCTAAGCCTTCGGACCGCGCCTTTCGGCGTCGCCACGCGCCGTTCGCGGTGGGCGCCCTGCTATTGATCGTCGCGCTCGCGGCTTTCGGGGTGGCGCCGATTCTCTTGCTGGCGGTCATTGCGGTCGCGGGCGTTCTCATAGTGCGGTGTATCGATGCGGACGAGGCTTTCTCGTTTATCGATGGACGGCTCCTGGCGTTGATATTCGCCATGCTGGCCATCGGCGCCGCGCTGGATGCCTCGGGTGCCGTGCTCATGATCGTCGACCTTTTGGTGCCTCTGCTCGGGTGGCTGCCACCGTTTCTGATCGTCTGGGCCGTTTATCTCCTGACCTCCGTTCTGACGGAACTGGTTTCGAACAACGCGGTCGCGGTCGTCGTGACGCCGATCGCCATAAGTCTTGCGCAGGCACTCGGCGTCGACCCACGCCCGCTGGTTGTGGCGGTGATGGTTGCCGCGTCGGCAAGTTTCGCCACTCCGATCGGATACCAGACAAACATGCTTGTCTATGGCCCCGGCGGTTACAGGTTCACGGATTTCATGCGGATTGGC
>JAPOUP010000012.1 GCA_026708635.1 Rhodobacter sp. | reverse complement strand
ACGAACTGAAAAAGAAGTTCGAACCGATAGAGGAAGAGCGGGATTCTCCCGTTCCAGGTTCATTGAAGATTTTCGGGCGGTGAATCATGGGCGCCTGGCCGATCCGGGCCCCGGCCGCCATCCATCCCGCGACCCTGGTCGGGTGGAGCGGGTCGGCTCCATCAATATCCGGATACCGGGCGGGACGCGACGTGTCCGTCCGTTTCGGTCCAGAGGCGCGGCTCTTCGGAATATGGGATGTACAAGGGGTGTTTCGGATGCCCGGTCTTTGACAGACCAAGGTGGTAGAGCGGTGTCCCGAGATCCCGCAGCATCCTCGCCACCGTCGGGCCACGGTCCATATGCGCGCCATGAAGGCCCCACGCGCAGACCGTCTGCCGGGCCCAGTGACACGCGTCGCGGATCGCCCCGTCGTTTTCCGGCCCCACCGGATCCGGCGCGGCGCGCATGGCGCGCGGATCCCTCTCGCGCCAGGCGAATATATTGGTCACCCGAAACGCGCCGAATCCAAGCGCGCGTGCCCGGCGCTCGCAGCGTTCGACAGTGGGGTCGTTCCGCGTTTCGGTCGCGGTCGAGGGATTCAGCATGACAAAGTGAACGCGTTGGCCCCGTTCATTCCAGACGCGGGTCAGACTGTATCGATAGCGTTCGCAGTCGGAGTAAACCGCAGCCGAGGGGGCGTCGCCTTTCCGGTGAAATCTAGTGATCACGGAGCCTGTCCGTACGGGTTGCGGCCGGACGACCCGGGCAGGCCCGTGAACGCCGGTTCCGGGCAAATGCGGAGTCGTTCCCTCCGGGGCGGGTCAATGGTGGAATACACGGGTTGGATGAAGCTTGCCCGCCCGGTAGGTTCCGACGGCGACGGCGCGGTCATCGAGGCTGGCCCATGCCGCGTCGCCATATTCCGCGCCGGCGCTCAATACCAACCCGGGATTGCCGTTTTTCATCCGCACGGCGCCTTCCCGTGTCGTGCGCAGTTCGGGCAGACCCGCAAGTCCGCACTCAAGCGGACGCAGGAAGCCATCGAGCTCGGGAGACTTCGCCAAAGCGTCAAGCATGTCCATGGAGACGCCATCCTCCACATTGAACGGCCCGGACCGGAGACGGCGCAGCTCAGTGACGTGGGCACGGCAGCCGAGCGCCTCTCCGAGATCCCTGGCTATGGACCGAACGTAGCCGCCTTTGCCACAGACCAGCTCAAGTTCGCAGAGATCCGGGTCAGGGCGGCCGATGAACGTGAGTCTCTCGACATGGAGCGGACGGGCGGCCAACTCAATCTCCTCACCGGCCCGCGCCCGCGCGTACGCGCGTCGGCCGTCGACCTTGACCGCGGAGTAACGGGGCGGGACCTGCATGATCTCCCCCACAAATCCGGGCAGCGCGTCTTTCAGTTCCCCGTCGGTCGGGCGCAGCTCCGACACCGCGACCACCTCGCCTTCCGCGTCATCGGTGCTGGTGGCCGTGCCGAGGCGAATCACGAAACGGTACGCTTTCGTCGCTTCGGTTACATACGGGACCGTCTTTGTCGCCTCGCCAAGCGCCACGGCCAGTACCCCCGTGGCTATCGGATCAAGCGTTCCCGCATGTCCCGCTTTCCTGGCGTCCAATGCCCATCGGACCCTGTTGACGACGGCGGTGGAGGAAATGCCCGCCGGCTTGTCGACCACAATCCAGCCCGAAACGTCGCGGCCCCCGCGATGGCGCGCCATCCTAGCTTCCCTTCAGGTCGCGGCGGACGTTCCGCTGGCCAAGCAGTCGCTGGCTTTCGTCCATCCGGTCGAATGTTGTGTCAATCTCGAACCGCAGCTCCGGCGAGCGTTTGAGCGTGAGCTTCCGGTTGACCGCCCGCCGAAGGCCGGCCCTGTTCCGGCGCAACGCATCCAGCGCGGCGCTGCGGTCCTTGCCGCCAAGGGGCAGCACGAACGCGGTCGCCACGCGCAGGTCGGGCGACGCCCTGACCTCTCCCACCGTAATCGACAGGCGATTGAGTTCCGGGTCGTGGATTTCACCGCGGTTCAGCACGTCCGCGAGAGTCCGGCGAATCAGTTCGCCGACGCGCAGCTGCCTCTGCGAAGGTTCCTGACCGATGAAGCGATTGCCCTTTTGCATGCGGGATGATTATTCCGGGTGGCCATCCCGCGCAATGGGGCATCGCGACCTCATGCGTGTGCGGCGCCGATGCCAGATTCAGGGAGATGGACAGATGGGTACGCCTTGCGAAATCGTGGTTACCGGAGTCGCCGGCCGCATGGGTCGGATGCTGGCCAAGACCGTGCTCGAATCGGACAGGGCCCGGCTGGTCGGGGCGGTCGAACGAAAGGATCACGGGTGGATTGGAGAGGATCTCGGCGAGCTTCTGGGGGGCGGCGCGGTTGGGGTGGCCGTGACGGACGATCCCCTTGAGCCCTTTGCCAGGGCGCGCGCGATTCTTGATTTCACCTCGCCGGCCGCCACTGTGGCGTTCAGCCGAATCGCGGCGCAGGCCCGGGCGGTGCACGTCATCGGGACGACGGGCCTTTCGTCTGACGATCTCGAGGCGATCGGCGCGGCGGCCGCCCATGCGGTCATCGTTCGCGCCGGCAACATGAGCTTTGGGGTGAACCTGCTCGCGAGGCTCACCCGAATGGCCGCGACGGTTCTCGATGAGGATTTCGACATCGAGGTGATAGAGGCCCATCACGGAGCCAAGGCCGACGCACCGTCGGGTACCGCGCTGATGCTGGGACAGGCGGCGGCGGAAGGGCGCCGCGTTTCCCTCGAGGACGTGGCTGACCGGGGGCGCGACGGCATCACCGGTGCCCGGAGGCGGGGCGATATCGGATTCAGCTCGATCCGCGGCGGTGACATCGTCGGCGAGCACGACGTTCTGTTCGCCGGCCAGGGAGAGCGAATCGTCTTGAGGCACGTGGCGTCGGATCGGGGCCTTTTCGCCAGAGGCGCGCTGAAGGCCGCTCTATGGGGGCTGGACAGAAAGCCGGGCGAGTATGACATGATGGATGTGCTCGGACTGGACTGACGCCTCGAAACCCGACATGAAGTCCCGTCATGTCGGGGAAAGCCGGACCGTTTTCCGCCCCGGAAGGCTACCCGTCCTTTCCGCGCCGGGCCCGGCGAAGGTCCCTCAGCGGGTTTTCGCCCATAAGGCGCGCGGCCGCGAAATAGACGGCGGCGCCGGTCGCGACGAGCCCGGCGAGGGCCGGGTACCGCCATCCGGCGAGCTGAAGCGCGTGACCGAGCGTCAGCGAGGCGGCATAAAGGACGATACCCATGAGCGCGCTGGCCAGGATCACCCGTGGCAGAAGCCTGAGGAAACGGGCATCGAGTCTGGCGGCGTCGCCCATGCGCCGCGACCCCCGCCAGAGCAGGGCGACCATGGCCCATGCCGCGACCGACGTTCCGATCGCTGCGGAGAGATAGCCGGCCAGAGGCGCGAGCCCGATCGCGATGGCCGCGTTCACGCACATGGCGACGACCGCGTGGCGCAGGGGCGTGCGCGTGTCCTCACGGGCGAAATACAGCGGCTGCAGCACTTTCTGCAGCACGAACGCGGGCAGACCCAGACCATAAACGGCGAGCGCCGCGGCGGTGGCGGCGCTGTCGGACGCGCTGAACGCTCCGCGCTGGAACAGAACGCTGACGAGTGGAAGTGGAATTACCACCAGCGCCGTCGCGGCGGGGACGGTTAGCGCGAGGCCGAGCCCGGCCGCCCTGTTGAACGCGTCGCGGCCGCCCGCGGTATCCTCGGCGCTTAGCCGACGGGACAGGTCCGGAAGAAGAACCACACCGATCGCGATGGCCACGACTCCGAGCGGAAGCTGGTAGAGCCGGTCGGCGACATTCAGCCACGCGATGGCGCCCTCGAAGAAACTCGCCACCTGCCGGCCAACCAGGAGATTTATCTGTACGACCCCGCCCGCGAGCGCGGCCGGAGCGGCGACAATGGCGAGGCGCCGGAGGTCGGGCGACAGCCGCGGCCGTCTGGGCGACAGCCTGAAACCCGCGCGCGAGGCGGCGATCCAGACAAGCGTGAACTGCGCGACGCCCGCGACGGGAACGGTCCAGGCCAGCGTGGCGCCCAGCGGCCAGCCAAGCCAGGCTCCGATCGACAGCGCGGCGATGAAAAACAGGTTGAGCAGTACCGGAGCGGCGGCGGCGGCGGCGAAGCGTTCGGTGGCGTTGAGAACCCCCGAAAGTAGGGCGGCGAGGGAAATGAACAATATGTAGGGGAAGACAATTCGGCCAAAGTCCACCGCGAGGTCGAGCCGACCGTCGGCCATGAAGCCGCCCGCCATCGCGACGACCAGCCATGGCATGGCGAACAGGGCGATGACCGTGAAGGTTATGAGAATGGCGGCCAGGCCGGAGAAAGCGTCCCGCGCGAACCCTTCCGGATCGTCCCCGCTTTCCAGTTTCTTCGAGAAAATCGGAACGAAAGCCGTGTTGAAGGCGCCCTCGGCGAAGAATCTCCTGAACATGTTCGGAAGGGCGAAGGCGACCAGGAAAGCTTCCGCGACCGGTCCGGAGCCGAGAAACGCGACGATCAGGACATCGCGGATAAAGCCCAGAACACGACTTGCAAGCGTCCATGCGCCGACCGTGAGCATGCCGGCCATCAGGGGAAAGGATCTCGTGGCCGTTCAGTGGCGTGGCCGCGCCGCCGTCGTTCAGCCGCCTGGCCCGGTTGTGGAAAGCCGCGCCGGGGGTCGGCGCGGACCGCGGCGGGGACGGCTGGCGGACGGACCGACTCACGTCGCCCTGACGCCGGAGGGAGGGGGACGCGGCATCCGGTCGGGCCTTTGCCGGGACCGCGGGAGTCACCGGAAACCATACGGGGAAGGCCCGGGGGCGCGCTCATTCAGATCCCGCCCGCCTGGCGCCCCGCTCAATCGATTCCCGGAGTTTTCTTTCCAGAATCCGCTGCTTCGCCTCTGAATGGAACTTCAGGCCAAACATGTCCTTCACGTAGAAACTGTCGACCACCTGCTCCCCGTAGGTCGCGACCACGGCGCTCGAAATATAGACGTTACTGGCGGCCAGTGTCCGGGTCAGATCCAGCAGCAGCCCAGGACGGTCGCGCGTGTCAACCTCGATGATTGTATATATCTCCGACCCGTCATTGTCGAAAGTGATGGAGGTGGGAATCCGGAACGCGCGCTTGCGCTTCCTGATCACGTCCCGCGAACGGATGGCTTCGGTGGCCACGACCTTCCCCTTGAGGGTGTTTTCGATGACCCGGCGCAGCCTTGCCAGCTTTGAGGCCTCGTAGGGCGCCCCGCTGGAATCCTGGATCCAGAAGGCGGCGGTCGCCCAGCCATCCTTCGTGGTGAAGGTTCGCGCGTCCTTGATATTGGCGCCCACCAGGGCGAGCGCACCGCACATTCTCGAGAAAATACCCGGATGGTCCTGCATGGCGAAACAGGCCCGCGTCGCGTCACGGTCAGGATCCGGTGTGAGCTGTAGACGAAGTTCGTCATCGCCGATACCCCGAAGGAGATTGGCGAAGTCCACGTGCGCGGTGACGTGCAGGCCCTGCCAGTACGGTTCGTAATGGCGACTGACTTCCCGGCGCAGCTCCCCTGAATCCCAGTCCTCGAGTCTTGACCTGAGGTTGCGTTTGGCCTCGGCGCCGCGGGTGGAGCGGTTCAGCGCCTCCAGCCCGTTCTCGAGCCCGCGGCGTGTCTGCCGGTAAAGGGCGCGCAGCAACACCGCCCGCCAGTTGTTCCAGGAATTCGGGCCGACACCGCGGATATCGCAGACGGTGAGCACGGTCAGGAGGTCGAGCCGTTCGCGGGTCTTCACCGCTTTGGCGAACTCGCGGACGGTTCGGGGATCGGCGATATCCCTTTTCTGCGCCATATCGGACATAAGCAGATGATGCCGGACAAGCCATTCGACCGTCTCCGACTCCCTTGGCGACAGGCCGAGGCGGGGCGCGACGCAGCGGGCGATCCTGGAACCGAGAACCGAATGGTCCTCGTCGCGACCCTTGCCAAGATCATGGCACAGAAGCGCGACATACAGCACCCGGCGGTTCACGCCCTCCTCAAGGATCTGGCTGGCGACGGGCAGTTCCTCGATCAGTTCCCCGCGCTCGATCTGGGCCAGGATCGAGATCGTCTGGATGGTGTGTTCATCGACCGTATAGCTGTGGTAGGTGTTGAACTGCATCATCGCGACGACCGGCTCGAATTCCGGCAGGAAGGCGGGCAGGACCCCCAGTTCGTTCATGCGCCTGAGCCCGCGCTCGGGGTTGCCGTGCTTCAGAAGCAGATCGAGAAAGATGCGGACGGCTTCCCTGTCCGTCCGCATCCCGTCATCGATGATATGCAGGTTGGCGCTGACCATGCGCATGGCTTCGGGGTGGATCAGGCGCCCCGTCCGCAGGGCCTCCTCAAAGATGCGCAGGATGTTGAGCCTGTCGCCGAAAAACTCGGATTCGTCGGCGATGTTGAGTCGGTTGGACTCGATCCGGTAGCCCTTTGAGACCCGCCTGCGGCGAAACAGGTCCGCGAGCATCGGTTTGCGTTTTACGTGACGCTCTTCCAGGGCCGTCAGGAAGATGCGGGTAAGTTCGCCTACCCGGGTGGCGTGGCGGAAGTAATCCTGCATGAAGTGCTCGACGGCGCGCCGTCCACCCCCGTCGGTGTAGCCCATTCGTTCGGCGACCTCGACCTGGACCTCGAAGGTTAGCCTGTCCTGCGCCCTGCCGGCGATCAGGTGTAAATGGCAGCGTACCGCCAGCAGGAAGTTCTCCGCCTCTATGAAGGTATCGAATTCCTCCTGGCGGAACACGTTCATGCGCACCAGCTCGGACGTGTCCTGAATCCCGTGAATGTATTTGTCGATCCAGAACAGCGACTGCAGGTCGCGCAGACCGCCCTTACCTTCCTTGACGTTGGGTTCGACCATGTACCGCTGGCCGCCCTGCCGGGCATGCCGTTCGGAGCGTTCCGCCAGCTTGGCTTCGATGAACTCCGTGGCGGTGCCGCGAAACAGCTCCGACCACAGCCTCCCGCGCAGTTCATTCTCCAGCGGCCAATGGCCTCCCACGAAGCGGTGCTCCAGCAGGGCCGTGCGGATCGTGTAATCCCCCCGCCCCAGCCGGACGCATTCCGCCACGGTTCGGCTGGCGTGACCGACTTTCAGGTGCAGATCCCATAGCGCGTAGAGCATCGATTCGATGGCGCTTTCCACCCAGGGTATCGCCTTGTGGGGCGTCAGGAACAGCAGATCGACATCGGAGTAAGGCGCCAGTTCCGCCCTTCCGTACCCACCGACCGCCAGCACCGCGATATGCCCTGACCGTTCCGGGGTCGCGATCGAATGCAGCCGGCCGAGCGCCATCTCGAGCGCCATGCTGACGATCCTGTCCGCTAGCCATGTGTAGGATCTGACGGCCGGGCGTGCGTTTCGGGGGTCACGCAGAAAAGCTTCGGCTATCGTTTTCCGGCCTTCGGCCAGGGCTTCCCGCAGAACCTCGACGGCGGCGGCGCGGACCGAATTCGGATCGCTTTCCTTACGGCGGGCGGCGTCAAGCGCCGCATTGGTTCCCGCCACGTCAAGAATTAGATGCGCCGGGCAGACAAGACCGTGCGCTTCCTCCATGGCGGGCAGCCTTGCGGCCCGCTCAGAAACCGGCGCCGCCAAAGCCGATCGGCGCCGGGTCGATGACCGCCACCCGTTTCTCGAATATTGTGGCGACCGCCAGGCCGCGTTCGTTGGTTCCGTCCGGGCGCAGTCTGAACACGCCGTTGACGCCCGCAAATCCCGTCGGCTCCGTAAGCGCGTTCGCGGACAGGGTTCTCGATCTGCCGGACCCGACCAAAGCTCCGATCATGGCGATGCCGTCATAGGCGATGCTTGAGACCGGATGCGGTCGTTTGCCGTAGGCCGCATGGTACCGTTCCTCGTATTTCCGGATCGACCAGGGTGAGGGAAGCGCGAACCATCCGCCCTGCAGCGGCGCCAGCTCAAGCGCGCTTGAGGGGATGTCCCAGCGCTGCAGGCCGATCAACTGGACGGTCTCCGGGTCCAACCCGTTTTCAACCATGAGCTGGGTGAGAATCGGTAACGCCCCGGCGTTTCCGGAGGTCAGGAATATCGCTTCGGCGCCCTCGCTTTCCGCGGCGGCGGCGATCTCGGGCGCGATTTCGACGACCGCGTTCTGGCTCATCTCGAACGAGGCGACGCTGACGAGTTCGGCGCCCTGGCGTTCCATCGCGGCGGAAATCGCCGCGAAGCCCTTTTCCTCGGTCTGTCCCTGGCCATGGACAACCATGATCCTCGATCGATTGCTGTCCAACGCGTATTTCACCAGCCGCTCCGCCGTATTCTCGAACGTGTTGCCCAGTACGAACACGTTGTCGCCGGCAATGTCGGTGCTGTTGGAGAGGCTCAGCACATTGACTCCGCTTCTGGCGACGGCGGCGCCGACCGCCTCGGTGGAGCCGGCGTACAACGGGCCAAGTATTATCCTGGCGCCCTCGTCGACCGCCTGTAGCGCCACCTCCGCGGCGCGTTCAGGGTTGGCGGCGGTCGCGTAGACCCGGAGATCGATCGTGACGCCCCGCATATCGCCCATCGCCAGACGCACTGCGTTCTCGATTCCCTCCGCCAGGAGATCGTTCTCGGCGATGCCGGACTCCGCCGGAACGAGAAGCGCCACCGCGACAGGCGCATCCGCCTGGATCCTTTCCGGTGGCGCCGTGACGGTGTTGCAGGCGGTCAATGCGGCGCAGCTCAGGGCGGCCAGGGCCCTCAGGAGCCTGCGGCGGGTCATGCTGGCGAACACGATCATGGCGGCCCGTTCGCTCCTCTGCTTGCTTGCGGACATCAGCAGATTATGCGCTAGAGTGGACGGAGTAAACGTATTGATTGGGGGAATGGTTGGTGGAAATCGCGGTCTCCCCGCTGCCGCCGGGCCTGTATCTCGTCGCGACCCCTATCGGCGCCGCGCGCGACATAACCCTTCGGGCGCTGGATATCCTCGCGTCCGCGAACGTGCTTGCCGCGGAGGATACGCGTACGTTGAGGCGCCTGATGGGGATTCACGGCATTCCGGTCGGCGGGCGTCCGCTCGTTGCCTATCACGACCGTAACGGCGCGACGATGCGGCCCCGGCTCCTTGGGATGATCGGCGAGGGAAGATCGGTGGCCTACGCGTCCGACGCCGGCACGCCCCTGGTGTCGGACCCCGGCTTCGGCCTCGTCCGGTCGGCGAGGGCCGAGGGACTGGCCGTGACCTCATCGCCGGGGCCATCCGCGGTTCTCGCGGCTCTGGCGGTATCGGGGTTACCGACCGACCGGTTTCTGTTCGCGGGGTTTCCGCCGACGTCGCGGGGCGCCAGGCTGACATGGCTCAGCGAGCTGCGGTCGGTGCCGGCGACGCTGGTTGTCTTCGAATCGCCCAGAAGGATTCACCGGCTGCTGTCCGAGATGGCGGATGCGTTCGGGGAGCGCGACGCAGCCGTCTGCCGGGAACTGACCAAACGCTTCGAGGAGGTGATGTCCGGAAGTCTCGAGGACCTCGCCACGCGGACGGCGGCGCGGGCGCTGAAGGGCGAGATCGTCCTGGTGGTGGACCGTGGCCAACCCGACGGACCGGTCGCCGACCTGGACGGGATTCTCGTTTCGGCGCTCGCCGGCATGTCCGTGCGGGATGCGTCCGAATCGGTTGCGAAAGCTCTGGGCCTTCCAAGGCGGCGGGTCTATCGGGAGGCGCTGCGGCTGACGGAATCCGGGAAGGTGTAACCGAAGGGGTTGGGACGGATGTCGCGACGACCGCGCATAGTGTCCTCCAATGCCGTGTTCCTGTGGCTGTCGGCTAGCATCCCCACCAGAGCCTTCCTTCAGCGCCAGGAAGCGCACCGTCCTGGCCGCCGCCCGGCGTCCGCCGCCGCACGCTTTCTTGCAAGATACCGCGAACTCATCGCCGATCCGGACAAGCTTTTGGTCTAATGGCCAGCGCAGCGGGTGTAGAGCTCACGACATTCTGCAACTGCAAAGGGTGGCCCCAATAGGCTAGAAATGAAGGTCTGCTTTTTGAGTGTTGACCATTTGCAACGTGCTCGCAGCGAACTTCCGCTTTCCGCCGTCCTTGCCGAAACCTCTCCATCTTGATGTTCAGAAAAAAATACTCTATTTTCTGACATGGAGTTGAGCCATTATCACGTCGAAAATCAAACAACGCATCGTTGGGAAAGGCCGAGGCGCCATCTTCGCGCCGTCGGATTTTCTGGACATCGGATCGCGCGCGAGCGTGGATCAGGCACTGTCGCGCCTGGCCGATCAGGGCGTGATCCGGCGGCTGACACGTGGGCTCTACGACTACCCCAGGCAAAGCCCTCGTTTCGGACCTCTGGCGCCATCCGCCGATGAAATTGCGCGCGCCGTGGCCCGAAAGGACAACCAGGTTCTGCAGCCCTCACCCGCCATGGCTGCCAACCTGCTAGGCCTGTCCACCCAGGCGCCATCCAATCCGACCTACATGACCGACGGGCCAACCCGGACAAAGAAGATCGGGCGGCAGGTGATCCAGTTCCGCAACGCTTCTCAGAAGACATTGGTCGGGGCAGGTTCAAAGACGGGTACTGTTTTCCAGGCGCTACGCTATGTCGGCAAGGACCGTGTGGACGATCAGGTGATCGGTAAGATCGCCCGGGCGCTGGATGCCAGGGATCGGGCGCAGCTCGCAATGCAAAGCAAACATGTCCCGGCTTGGATGCATCCGGTGGTCCAGCAGATCGTGGCACACGCCTGAGCATGGACGCCTTCGCAAACGACACGCCTGAACACCGAGACGAAGCCTTCAGCCAAGCCGCAGCAGAGCTGGGGTTCGCCAAGGCGATTGTCGAAAAGGACTTCTGGGTCTGCTGGTCGCTACGGCACCTGTTTGCCCTGCCCTCCTTTGGCGATCACCTGATCTTCAAGGGAGGAACATCGCTCTCTAAAGCCTTCGACGTCATCCCCCCCTTCTCCATGAGAAGATCGGGAAAATGGAGGCGGGCCGCCCCTTTTGCGCGCCGGAGGTCGAAGCGATGATCGCCGTCATCTCGACCTCCACAGGCAAAGCTTACGGCATTTCCCGGGTGTGCCGGGTCTGGGGCCTCAACCGCGCCAGTATTTACCGCAGCTTGCAACCGGCCCCTCCAGAGCCAGCGGTACGTCGGCGCCCTGGGCCACAGGGGCCAATGCCAGACGCTGCGCTTGTCGAGGAGATCAGCCGCGTGATCACTGACAGCCCGTTCCATGGGGAGGGTCACCGCAAGATCTGGGCACGGCTGCGATACAAGGGCATCCGTAGCTCGAAGGCCCGGGTCCTTCGGCTGATGCGCGAGAATGGTCTGTGCGCAAAGCCCTGCCGTGGGGCGCGCCGCGGCCCTCGCGCGCATGACGAGACCATCATCCCGGACACGATCGACGAGATGTGGGGCACGGATATGACGGCGACACTTCTGAGCACGGGACAGCAGGTCGCGGTCTTCATTGCGGTGGATCATTGCTCGGCGGCCTGCGTCGGCATTCATGCCGCCGCACGCGGCACGCGTTTTTAGGCGCTTGAGCCCATCCGACAGGGCGTGCGGGGCACGAGCAACCGGCGGCTTCTTGCGAGACTGGAACGACGTGCACCGAGCCGCCTCCAATCTCAGGCCGATTGTGGGCATCTCGGAGGATGCTTGGAACGTGGCCAACAGGATTTTGGGTCCAGCGGTTGCTGCGGCCTCGATTGCCCTCATCCTCGACAAGTCAACAACGGGAGAGGTCAAATCGCCCGGTGGATAC
>JAPOUP010000189.1 GCA_026708635.1 Rhodobacter sp. | reverse complement strand
CGACGCGCCGTATCCTCATCCTAAGCTCCTTCCGGATGAAGAAAAGCCCCAAGCTTTCGGCGTGCTCCCTTATCCTGAGCGCACGCCGAAAGCTTGGGGCGGATGGCGGTTCTCTGTCAAGAATAATCAGCGTGAGATGACCCTGGTACCAGGGGCCGGGGGGTTCACCGGCGGTGGCCGGGGGATTAAACGGGCGAGGATGGACGACCCAACGCCTCACCGACTGTCCGGGCGGATCGCCCGACTGGAAGGTGAGATTAAAACGTCACGTGCGGAGAACGAAGCGATGGAATCACGCATTGATGCCCGCCTCGCCGGGATGGAGGCTGACATGGCCAGGCGCGAGACACGGATGCTGCTGGCGGGCATGATCGGTCTGTCGGTCGCGATTCTTGGCATCCTGATCAGCCTGTCCAACTGAACTCCTGGCCCACGTCTCCCCTCTGGGGTGGACCCATATCCTGCTCACAGGCGAATACCGCTGGAGGGTCGGGATCAACCAAGCCGCTTAACGTGGAATTTAGCACTCAGCCGTACTCGACCCGTGGCTGCCCTGAAGTGCCCGCACATCACCAGGAACCCAATCCGGCCGCTGGACGTGCGCAGCGTTGCGGCCGTGTCCGTCAGGCCCTTGGGCAGGTCGAGGAACCGCTTCCGCTCGCGATGGTCGAACACGGGCGGCCTGTCGAAGGCCGCCTGCTCGTTTGCGGTGAGGATGCGCATTCTGGCCATGGGCGAGCTCCGCTGAAACAGCCCTTCCGGAAACCTTCGTTTTCGGAACGTGCGGAGGCCCGGCCGGAAACGCTTGCGACGGTGCCGGAATCCTGTCCGTTTTCCCTGTTCCGAAAACCGTGTACCTCTACAGTCCGGGAAAAGGGATTCAATAACAAACCGTCATGCCCGTCGGATATGCCCGCGTTTCCACCATGGACCGGGACCCTGCGCTCCAGACGGATGCTCTGCTGGTGGCGGGCTGCGGGAGGATCTTCACCGAAAAGGCCTCCGGAGCGCACCGCGACCGGCCCGGGCTCCGGGCCGCGCTCGACTTCCTGCGCGAAGGCGGCACGCTCGTGGTCTGGAAGCTTTCCCGGCTGGCGCGCTCGATCGCGCAGGTGATCAGGACCGCCGCCGGGCTCGAACGGCGCGACATCGCGCTCAGGGTCCTGTCGAGGAACATCGACACGGGCACGCCCGAGGGACGGCTCTTCTTCCACGTGACCGCGGCGTTCGACGGGTTCCAGCGGGAGCTGGTCGTCGAGAACAGCCGCGCCGGCCTGAAGGCCGCCAACGGGCGAGGACGGCGGGGCGGCAGGCCGAGGGCCATGGACGAAAGGACCCTCAGGCACGCCGAGGCCATGCCGAGGCCATGCCCGGGGACACCGGGAACCACCCCTTCGCCGGGGACGGCCATCGACCGGCCCGGAATCGGCCGCACGGCCTTCTACCGGTATTTCCCGCCGGAACGGATCAGGCAGCTCAGGAAAGAGCGCGCCGACGGCGTTCATCCGTAGCCGAATCCCGTGGGACTTTCGGGACCTTTGTTGGGATTGACCCGGAGTTCGTAAGTCGAAGCCATTCGCGACCCATCTCGGCAATTGTCCGAACGGACCGTTCGATCTTCTTGAGGACCCGGACGAAATGACCAGTCCGTGGAATGGCGTGGCGCATTCCGGCGTCGGGAGGCGATAGATTGAGCGGCTTGCAGGAATGGTGGAGATCGCCGTCGCTAGCCGGGTGACTCCGCCAGCGGCGCAGGCCTAGTTTCTTTCCAGTTCCTTCGCCGACTGGATGTAGTAGTGCCGCGTCGGACAGTTGATCTGGGCGCTGGCGTGCATTTTCAGAAGATCGGCCTTAACCGCCCTGGCGTTTTCCCCGCCGTGCCCGGTATGGATCAGCCGGTCGACGAGTTGCAGGGCCCATTGGTAGTCCTCTTCCCTCCGGGCCCTCTCGATGGCTGCCATGACGGCATCCGGTCCGCCGGCGAGTTCGATGAAGCGATTTGCCTCATCCGCCGGAGACAGGGGGCTAAGCGATGTGGGGTTGCCGTCAAACCATCCCATTGTTCCCACGAAATAGGCGCGGACGGCGAAATCGACCCGCCCGTAATACTCGCGCAGGTAAGGTTTCCCCGCGAGTTCCGGTGGCAGTTTCACGCTATGCGCCAGCTCGTCGATCGTCTTGCCGGCGTCCATGCCGCTACGGGTTTCATTGATCACGTGGCGGATCGCGTCCCGATAGTCGGTTAACACCTCACGGACGGCGTCCGCGCCGGTCACCGCCTTGGTATGGCCCGGCGCGAGGACCTCGGGTTCAAACGCCATCAGCTGGTCCAGCGTGTCCGCCCAGGTGTCAAAGTCCCGATATTCGGTCCCCCTGATGGCGTAGAGGTTTGGAAACGAGCGATAGAAATTATCGCCGCTGAACAGAACTTTCCTGTCGGCGTACCAGACGACCATGTGATCGGGGGTCTCTCCGGGCGCCGGAACCAGATCGAGCTGGATGTCGCAGGTCGATATCCTCTCGCCTTCGCCGCCTATGCGACGGGTCGGAGGCAGGATACCGGCGCCCATGCCCTGAAGCGGTCGGTCGCCCGGTCCGATGCCGATGCCGACGATCTCGTCCGGGTAGGACAGCCCGATGCCGAACTGGCGTCCGGTACGCGCCTGCATCGCCCTGACGGCGCGCGGATGGGGCGTCTCCTCGATCAACGAGTCCCCGGACGACCGATCGCTCGCGAGAATCTCCGGTTTTCCTCCGGCGGCGAAAACGCCCGCGCCGGAAACATGGTCGCGGTGGGCATGCGTCAGGATGATTGTCCTCACCGGCAGGTCGGTGATCTTCCGGAATTCCGCCAGAACGTTTTCCGCGGCGGCCGTCGTTTCGGTCGTGTCGATGATCACTACCCCGCCTTCGCCGACGATCATGTAAACATTCGACGCGGCGAAACCGAACGCCTGATAGACGTTATCGGCTAGGCGAACGACGTCTTTCGAGAAATATTCTGGATGGGACCGCAGTTCCGGGTGCATCGGCGTCTCTCCATGTTGCGCTGCATCGACCGTCGGGATGGGTATTGGTTCGCGGGTTTTGACGCAAGAAGTCCGGCGTATGGTCCAATTATGCCCCGTCCCACTGATTTGGGAATGCATTTCCCAACCACAAATCAGCTTGACCGGAGATGCAGGGACTGTAAGCTGCCTGTCACCCCGCGTTACACGCGTCCTTGCGCGACACCGACGGCATGGTCGTCCCTGCCGTAGACGGCAGGTTTTGCAGGAGCCGGGCTCAGGCTTGGCGGGGCGCGGGGCGCCTGATCCGGTGACCGTGTGGACTGGCTTTCGCCTCTGGATCGCAGGGGCGTTTGGGAGGAACATGATGAAGACGAGAAAAACAATGAAGAAAGCCGTTTCAATCCTGGCGGCGACCGGGGCCGCCGCAACCCTTGCCGCGGGCCCCGTCCGCGCGCAGGACGGGCCGTCGATCGCCACCGTGGTCAAGATCGCCGGCATCCAGTGGTTCAACCGCATGGAGGAGGGCGTGAACCAGTATGCCGCTGACAGGGGGGTGAATGCGTTCCAGGTGGGTCCGGCCCAGGCGGACCCCCAGCAGCAGGTGGCCCTCATAGAGGATATGATCGCCCAAGGGGTGGACGCGCTCGCGGTCGTGCCGATGTCGCCCGAGGCCATCGAGCCGGTCCTTGCCAGGGCGATGGAGCAGGGTATCGCGGTGGTTACCCACGAAGCAGCGAGCCAGCAGAACACGGCTTATGACATCGAAGCATTCGTCAACGAGGACTTCGGCGCGAACTTGATGGAACAGCTCGCCACCTGCATGGGCGGTGAGGGCGAGTATGCCGTCTTCGTGGGGTCGCTTACGTCCCAGACCCACAACCAGTGGGTGGACGGCGCTATCGCGCATCAGGAGGCGAACTACCCGAACATGACGCTCGTTGGCGATAGGAACGAGACCTTCGACGACGCCCAGAACGCCTATGAAAAGGCCCAGGAGGTTCTCCGCGCCTTCCCGAACGTCAAGGGTATGCAGGGCTCGGCGTCGACCGACGTCGCGGGGATCGGGCTCGCCATCGAGGAGAGGGGTCTTGAGGACGGGACCTGCGTCTTCGGCACCTCGCTTCCCTCCATCGCGGGCCAGTATATCGAGACCGGCGCCGTTGACGGCATCGGCTTCTGGGATCCCTCGGTCGCGGGCTACGCGATGAACATGGTCGCGCAGATGGTGATCGACGGCGAGGAAGTCACGGACGGAATGGATCTCGGGTTACCGGGCTATGAGAACGTCACCCTCGACGGAAAGGTGATTTACGGTCAGGCTTGGGTTAACGTGAACGCCGACAACATGGACGACTACCCGTTCTGAGACGGTCGTGCGGGGCGGCGGTCTATCCGCCGCCCCGCAACAGGGACCGAACGACGTCGGCAACGCACGCACCCGACCCCGAGATGGATCAGCCCCAGACCGGCGCATTTGTCGAAATGAAGGGTGTCACCAAGCATTACGCCGGTGTCACCGCTCTTGAGGGCGTCGACCTGACGGTAGCCGCGGGAGAGGCGGTCTGTCTCGCGGGCGAGAACGGCTCCGGGAAATCGACCCTCATCAAGATCCTGTCGGGTGTCGAGCCGGCCTCCGCCGGCGAGATTCGCATCGGCGGCAAGACGATGTCCCGGTTTTCCCCCCGCATGGCGACGGCGGCGGGCCTGATGGTGATCTTCCAGGACTTCTCGCTCTTTCCGAACCTCACCGTCGCGGAAAACATCGCCTTTGCCGGAGAACTCGCCGGGCGCCGGCGGTTCTTCAGCGCCCGTTCGGCGCGCGCCGCCGCGCGGTCCGTCCTTGACCGGGTCGGGGTGGATATCCCTCTTCGCGCCAGGCTGGAAACCCTGCCCGTCGCCCATAAGCAGATCGTCGCGATCTGCCGCGCGCTGGCCTGCGAGGCGCGGCTCATCATAATGGACGAACCCACCGCCTCGCTTACGGAGCGGGAGGTCCGCGCGCTTCTGGGCATCATCCGGCTCCTCAAGGAACAGGGCGTTGCGGTGGTGTTCGTGAGCCATAAGCTGGCCGAGGTGCTCGAGGTGAGCGAAAGGGTCGTGGTGCTTCGGAACGGCAGGAAGGTCGTCGAGGGTCCGGCCGGAACCTTCGACACCGCCTCGCTAGCCATGCATATGACCGGCCGGGAGGTTCGCGACGCCGCGCCGGGGCCCGTTCCGGATAGTGGCGACACGCTGCTCAGGGTAGAGGCGCTCGACAAGCCCGGCTCCTTCAGGAACGTCAGCTTCGACCTGAGCGCCGGTGAGGTGCTCGGCATCACGGGGCTTTTGGGCAGCGGGCGGACCTCGCTCGCTAAGTCCCTATTCGGTCTTGTGGCCCCAGAAAGCGGCCGGATCGCGGTGAGCGGCGCCGACGTTCCGCTCGGCGACCCAGTCGCGGCGTCCGAGGCCCGCATCGGGTACGTCCCGGAAGACCGCCTGACCGAGGGGCTCTTTCTCACCCAGTCGATTCTCCGCAACGTCGCCGTCGGTCGCCTCGGTGACCACGAGCGCGGCGGGTTTCTCCAACATCGCGCGCTTGCCGCGGAAGCGTCCGGTTGGCTTCGTCGCCTGAAGGTGAAAGCCCCGTCGGTCGCCGCGCCTGTCCAGTCGCTCTCGGGCGGCAACCAGCAGCGGGTGGTGCTCGCCCGCTGGATGGCGCGGGCCCCCCGGGTTCTCGTTCTCAACGGCCCGAGCGTCGGTGTCGACGTGGGATCGAAGGCCGACATACACGACATCATCCGCGACCTCGGGGCGAGGGGCCTCGGGGTGATCGTGATCTCCGATGACCTGCCCGAGCTTCTGGCCACCTGCCACCGCATCCTCGTTATGAAGGGCGGCCGGATGGTCGAGGAGATCGGGGCCGGCTCGGTGACCGAAGACGAGCTCGCGCACAGGCTCGCCTCGTGACCGGGGTCCTCACGCGCAACGAAACCCTCGTGGCGGTGGTTATCGCGCTTTTCTGCATCGTGGCGACGGCATCTGACCCGAACTTTCTGACCGTAACCACACTCTCGGATCTGCTGCGCGCCTCCATCGTCCTGGGCATTCTCGCGACCGGCGCGATGCTCGTCCTGATCTCCGGGGGGATCGACGTGAGCTTCACCGCGGTCGCCGTCTCGGCCATGTACGTCACGACGACCCTGTCGCTCGCCCTGTGGCCCGACATGCCGTGGTACCTGATCTTCGCCGCGTCTATCCTTGTCGGCGCGGGGCTGGGCGCGATCAACGGCATCTTCATCGCTGGCTTCGGCCTTCCGACCCTTATCGTCACTTTGGGCACGCTCTCGGTCTTCCGGGGATGCCTGCTAACCTTCGTCGGCTCGGAGCGCATCTCCGCCCTGCCGCCGGAAATGCGGAACTTCTCACGGATGATGATCGCCCGCGGAACCACCGAAGGCGGCGACTTCTACGCCCTGCCATGGGCGCTCGCGGCGCTCGCTCTCGTCGTCTTCCTGACAGCCTTCATCCTCCACAAGACGATGCTCGGCCGGTCGATCTTCGCCATCGGTGGATCGGTCGAAAGCGCCCGTCGGATCGGCATCAACGTTCGCCGGATCCAGTTCTTCGTCTACGTCTATGTCGGCGCGCTCGCGGGGCTCGCGGGCATTCTCCAAGGTTCCATGGGGCGGATGGCCGATCCATTCTCGCTTGTGGGTCTCGAACTCTCGGTGATTGCCGCCGTGGTGCTTGGCGGCGCGCGCCTCGTCGGCGGCTATGGCACGATCACCGGCACGCTGCTCGGCGTCGCGCTTATCGTTCTGGTGCAGAACAGCCTGATCGTGATCGGCATCCCTTCGACCTGGCAATCGGTGACCATAGGCCTTCTCATCCTGCTGGGCACCGGCCTACCCGCCTTCCAGGCCAAGCGCGCCGCGGCGCGGGCGGGCTGAGGGGAAGGGCATGAGCGGGTCGCGCACCGAAGCAAGGCTGACCGAGGCGCCGGAATTCCGGCTCGCGGTCATCGCCGTGCTGGTCTTCTCCCTCATGGCGGCCCTTTCCCCTGACCGGTTCCTGTCGCCTCAGAACCTCACCTCGATGGCTTTCCAGTTTCCCGAGTTCGCGATCCTGGCGCTTGCGATGACCGTCACGATGATGACCGGGGGTATAGACCTCTCGGTCGTGGGTGTGGCGAACCTCTCGGCCGTGGTCGCCGCGATCATCCTCACCGCATTCGCCGATCCTGAGACGACGGGCGGGCTCGCGTTCATTTGGCTTGCCCTCGCCCTGCTCGCGTCTCTGACGGTCGGAGCGACGGCCGGGTTACTGAACGGCATCCTCGTCTCCCGTTTCGGCCTCCCGCCCATCCTCGCGACCCTGGGCTCAGGTCTCGTCTTCACCGGCCTTGCCGTGGCGATGACTGGCGGCAGCGCCGTAATGGGCTTTCCCGACATCGTCTTCGTGATCGGCAACGCGCGGATCCTCCTCGTCCCGGTCCCGCTTATCCTCTTCGCGATCCTCGCCGCCGGCCTGCACGTCCTCCTCACCCGCACCGGGTTCGGTCTCCGCATCACCATGTACGGCGCGAACCCGCTGGCCGCGCTATGCGCCGCTATCGACATCGACCGCATTCTCCTCCGCGTGTACGTAATCGCGGGGATGTTCTCCTCGGTTGCGGGAATGATAATCATGAGCCGCGCTAACTCGGCGAAGGCCGATTACGGGTCGAGCTATCTCCTCCTCGCCGTTCTCATAGCCGTGCTTGGCGGCGTGAATCCCTACGGCGGTTACGGCAGGGTGGTCGGCGTCGTCCTCGCGGTCCTGTCGATGCAGTTTCTCTCAAGCGGGCTCAACATGCTCCAGGTCTCGAATTTCGCCCGCGAACTCATCTGGGGCGGCCTCTTGATCTTCGTGATGGTCGTCAACACAACCAACTGGGCTGGATTCCGGACCCGCCGCGGGCCGTTCAAGTCCAGCTAGAATGGAGGAAAAAATGAAAAAGATCCTGAACGCGCCCGAAGACTACGTCGACGAGATGCTCGCGGGCCTCGTCGCCGCCCATCCCGAACATTACCGGCTCCACGGCGAGAGCGGGAAGGTGGTCGCGCGGGCCGTGCCCGGCAAGGCGGGCAAGGTCGGCATCGTGACGGGCGGGGGATCGGGTCACCTCCCGGTCTTCACGGGCTATGTCGGCGCGGGGCTTCTCGACGCCTGCGCGATCGGCGACGTCTTCTCATCGCCCTCGGCGGAACAGATGGCTGACGCGATCCGCGCCGCCGACAGCGGCGCGGGCGTTCTCAGGCTTTACGGAAACTATGGTGGTGATGTCATGAACTTCGACATGGCCGGCGATCTTGTCGAGTTCGACGACATCGCCTGCACCACCGTCCTTCTCGCCGATGACGTGGCTTCGGCACCGCCGGAGGAGGCCGAAAAGCGCCGGGGCGTGGCCGGCATGGTCTACGCGTTCAAGATCGCCGGCGCCGCCGCGGAGGAGGGTCGCGACCTCGACGCGGTGACTGCGGTCGCCCGGAAGGCGGCGGACGCCTGCCGTTCCATCGGGGTGGCCTTGGGGCCCTGCACGGTCCCCCAGGCGGGCAGACCCACCTTCGAGATCGCCGAGGACGAGATCGAGATGGGCATGGGCATTCATGGCGAGCCCGGCGTCTGGCGCGGCAAGCTCCGGCCCGCCGACGAGATCGCCGGCGAGATGATGGACCGGCTTCTCGCGGACATGCGCCCCGGCTCCGGCGACAGGGTGTCGGTGATGGTTAACAGCCTCGGGGCCACGCCACCCGAAGAACTCTACATCCTGTACAACGTCGTCAGGGCCCGCCTTGAGAGCGCCGGGGCCGCCATCGTCATGCCGCTTGTCGGGCGCTACGCGACCTCGATGGAGATGTCCGGGGTCTCTTTCACGCTCTGCAGGCTCGACCCGGAGACCGAAGCCCTTCTCAAGGCTCCCTGCGACTGCGCGTTCTGGAGGGTCGGATGACCATCGACCGCGTCGCGGTTCTGGCCGGCATAGACCGTGTCACGGCGGCGATGGAGCGCGATTTCGAGATGCTGAACGCCGCCGACGGCGCACTCGGGGACGGCGATCTCGGCGTGACGATGACGCGGGGGATGAGGGCGATCGTGAGGGATGCCGAAGCCCTCCCGGACGACCTCGGCATGGCGTTCCTGGCGTGCGCGCGGGCCTTCACCAGGTCCTCGGGATCGTCCTACGGTACGCTTCTGGCCAAAGGCGTGATGGCCGTCGCCAAGGCGACGAAGGGTCGGGTCGAGATCGCGCCGGGCGAAGTTCCCGCCCTTGCCGGCGCCGCCCGAGATGCGATGCAGGCCCTCGGAAAGGCCGAGCTCGGCGGCAAGACCGTTCTGGACAGCCTTGATGCCGTGGTCGCCGCGACCACGGGAAAGAGCGATCCCGGCGAGCTGGCCGATGCGGCGGCAAGGGCGGTTGACGAAGCTCTCGATGCCTTTCGCGACAAGCCCGCTACGGTGGGCCGGGCGCGCATTTTCGGGGAAAGGAGCGTGGGCATGGACGACCCCGGGATGCTTGCGATGGCGGGTATCGTCAAGGCGCTCGTCGACCGGGAGAGTGAAGAGGGTCCGTAGCCGACGTGATCCGGGGCTCCGCTTTCACGGAATCCCCGGGGACCGTGTCGCGCCATGACGGGCCTCTGCACCAGTCGGAGAATGCGTCATGGGCATCTCGGATGTGGTCCGGCCTCGCGCCGGCGCGTCGGGGATCGCGGTCGGGATAGAGCCTATCCGCCCCTGAAACCCTTTCCTGACAGGAAAGCCATGCCAAGGGACGCGTCGTCAACCGCTTGCCAGATCGGACCCGAGCGGCGCTTTGTTAGGCGGCTGGGGAAGGTGGGTTGATGGGGGTTCGCCGTTCAAATCGCCGTTTCGGTCACTGCGGTGTGTCTCAAGGACTGCCGGGAGCGGTTGTTCGGTCCCGCGACCAACCGTTTCGATATCGCCAAGAGATTCATCTGTGATGACCGCACGGGGGACATGGAGGCCAACAGGATGAATTTTCCGCAGTCCGGCACGGACGAAAGCCAACGCGTGTTTCCTGGATCGGCGCGAGGGCCTGAAGGCCCTGGACGGCGGCTCGGGATCAGTCGGCTTAATGGCAAAGACTGATGGCGTTGGGGTTGTGGTGAGGCGCGCTCAAGTGGCTACGGAATCAATCCGGATACGCAACAGGTCCGCCACGAACGCGGTTAAGGGATGAATATCGCCCTTATCCGCCTCATACGCTGGTCGGTGTTCGTTTTTCTGCATGAGTTCCGGCACGATTTCCCGGCCAGGCAATATTTGACCGGCCTTCACGCACAGGATGAAATAGCAGACGGCCCTCGCCGTTCGACCGTTTCCGTTGATGAACGGGTGAATGTAATTGATCCGCCACAGAGCGAGAGCCGCCAGATCGATAAGGGGTGTGGAATCCCACCTTCGGTTAACCATGTTGATGAAATCATCCATCAGCGGCTCGACACGGTAGAATTCGGGAGGTGTGTGCGGCCCGACCGCAACCTGACATGGCCGATACGTTCCCGCGTCATGATGCAGGCCCGCGATGGCGTGAAAGTTGATAGCCTTGATGATCGAATGGGAGATCACCGGGCGATCCGTTTCCAGCGCCGCCAGTACGGTGGAATGAAGAAAGTGCTGGTACCGATGCGCGTTTGAGGTTTTGAGGGAATGGTAGGACGGGTGACTTTCGTCCCTGCCCGTTAGTTCATACAGATCCATGAATTACCCGAATCTTTTCCTGAACTCCGCCTCTACGAAAGCGCGGGTCTCGGCGCTTTGGCTTTTCATGCAGCTCATGGCGCCTGAGATGATTTGGGCGCGGTATTCATCCGGCGTCAGATCGCGTTTCGGAAGATCGCCAACCATTTTCTCGATTTGATCGATCTCTGCGCGCGTCATGGATTTGATCTTTTCAACCGGAGACATTGGTGAGCATCCTTTCAGGTTTGGGGCTTGGTCCGGACACATACAAATGTGGGGGTATCGCGCGCCATGTCAAGAATTTCATGTACCATCCCTATAGGGATGGTACATGAAATCCAATCACAGCTTTTTTACCGTCCGGAATTGCTTAAACTCACCCATCCGTTTCCGATGGTGCCGGCGCTCCGTTGTCCCGCAGGACCTTGGCCAGCTTGCGGAACAGGTTCGGATGCCCGCGCTTGAGTGACGGGTCGGCGCGGACGGTGGTTATGAATCCCGCATCATCCGACTGTATCTTGATGCAGTTCCGTTTGGCGTCAAACCAGACGCCGATCCCGAAACACACCTTGTTTCCCGGTCCCGATTACGCGGCATTTCAGGTATCCCCATCCCCGTCCGCATCGGGCGCTGACAGGCGCTCGCCCTCCGAAACGGGCCGGACCTCAATAGCTTCATACTTCTCGGCCTAGCGCTTCGAAAGGGACACCGACGCTATTCCAGCCCCGACTTCCCGGTTGCCCTGTCAGCCGCGGCCCTAGCCGCCCTGATCAGGGATTTCAGCCGCCCGTGACGCCGTTCCTCCTCCGCCGGGTCCGGCTCCATGGCCCGGACCGCGGCCCTCAGGGTCTCCAGGACATGGAGCGGGTCGAGGATGTGCGTCACGTTTCCGTGGCCGAAGACCCTGTCCGCGGTGTTCCCGGTCCACGGCGCGCCGTCCGGGACGATCACGATCTTCCGCGCGCCATGCGCCCCGCGCCTGAGACGGGCCCCGGAGGCGGACGTGCCGTGTCCGGGAGCGGGCCGCGCCGGCGGTCGCCGCTGACTGCGTAACGCTCCCCGGCACCGTCTTCGCCTTGCCGGTCCTCGGGTCCGGCGCCATCCCGTAAGGGGGCGGGACGGGAGCTTCGCTTCGCGCGTGCCCGCACGGCCGTCCTGCCCCTTGCCCGCACGGCCCTCGAGCGGCGTCTCCGTGTCCCCAGCGCGGCGCGCATCGCCCGCAGGTCCGCCGGGCATCCCCGGAACAGGTCCGGACG
>JAPOUP010000258.1 GCA_026708635.1 Rhodobacter sp. | reverse complement strand
CATATATATCCGTACCGAAACCGATCCAGACCATGGAACATCGGGGTTCGCGAACAAGCGAGAGGCAAATGAGATTTCTGACCCTGGCGATAATCGTTCTGGTGCCGTTGACTATCGGTACCCTCGGGCTGGTGGCTTTCGCCTACCTGGGTGACCTATCGCCGCACCATGTAGACATAACGGAACCGGTGGCGATCGATGCTGACTAGGATCGCGAATGTCTGTTTGGCGACTGTCCTGAGCTGCGGATCCGCATGGGCGCAGATGCCGCTATCAGCGATTGACTGGCTGTCTGATTCCCTGACGGAATCCGCTTCCGGACCACTGCCCGCTTACAGCGTCCACGACGAATCGACCCGAACCGGCGCCCCGGGCCCGGACACCATTTCCGTGGCGCCGGTCGGCGACGTGAACTCCAACTCCGTCGGACTGTTCCCGGGCACCGCCACCGGGTTGCCAACCAGCCTGCTTGAAGCGGCCGACAGTTCCGAAATCACAGCCCTGCTGCTCGAAACGGGCCGCGGCCCGCTTCCGTCAATGCGAAGGCTTCTGTTTGACCTCCTGCTCGCGGAAGCGCCCCGAAGCGGCACGGCTGACAGCGGTGGACGGCTTTTTCTGGCGCGCGTCGATTCCCTCCTCGATCTAGGCGCCGTCGAGCAGGCGCGGGCACTTCTCGAGCGAGTCGGCCCGAGTGACCCGGAGCGCTTTCGCCGCTGGTTTGACGTCGGTCTTCTGACGGGAACGGAGCGGGAGGCCTGCGTTAGGTTTTCCCGTACTCCGGAGCTGCTGAAATCCCTCTCGGCGCGTGTATTCTGTCTCGCCCGCAACGGCGACCTGGGCGCGGCTTCGGTGACGCTCGCGGCCGGTCGCGCGACCGGCGCGGTCAGCGGAGCCGATGCGGCGCTACTGACACGCTTCCTTAACCTTTACGCGGAAGACGATACGGAGCCGCTTCCGGTCCCGATGCACCCGAGTCCCCTCGAATTTCGGATCCATGAAGCGATCGGCGAACCTCTTTCAACGGAAACTCTGCCGCGCGCGTTCGCCCGGGCGGACCTAAGGCCGAATATCGGATGGAAGGCGCGGGTGGAGGCCGCCGAGCGACTCGTGCGGTCCGGCGCCATATCCGCCAACCTTTTGCTCGGGCTTTACGCCAAACCGGAACCGGAGGCATCGGGCGGGGTTTGGAGACGGTCCGCCGTCATCCAGAGAGTCGACGCCGCCATCCGGGAGCGGGATTCCGAAAGGATCGCCGAAACACTGCCGGACGCGTGGCGGGAAATGCGGCGCAAGGGCCTTGAGACGGTCCTCGCCGAACTCTATGGGGACGCGCTCCGGGAAATCGATCTGGAAATGTCGGTCGGCTCCATCGCATACCGTATCATGCTTCTGTCCGATGAATATGAAACCGCGGCGGAACATCACGTACCCATCGACATTGACGAACGCTTCCTGCGGGCGGTTTCAATGGGAGAGCCGGAAAACGCCGAGGCGCCGAACGACGTCGCCCGAGCGATCGCCAGCGGTTTCCGCGCGGCCGATACGCAGGAGCGAATTCCGGGAAACGCCGGTAATGACGATCCGGGCGCGATGGTCCTCGCCGCGGTGCGGAAAATGCGCGAT
Source organism: Rhodobacter sp. (assembly GCA_026708635.1). Lineage (GTDB taxonomy): Bacteria > Pseudomonadota > Alphaproteobacteria > Rhodobacterales > Rhodobacteraceae > JAPOUP01. The sequence continues at coordinate 10,473 of JAPOUP010000258.1, read as the reverse complement.
AGCGGGATGGGCGATCTTGGCAGTCTTTCCGAAGCCATCGCCCTTTTCCGCAAGGCGGGCCTGGAAGAGGTGGCCCGCCGCGCCGCGCTCGAAGCGATGATCCTGGACAAACCGGCATGAGCCAACGCTGGATACAGGCATTCATCGAAGCGCAGGTTGCCGAACAGGGGGCGGCGGAAAATACACAGCTGGCATACGTTCGCGACCTGTCGGGCTTCCTGAAGTGGCTTGAGAGCCACTGCCGCGGATTGGAGAACGCGTCCCCGGACGATATCGAGGCTTACCTGATACATTGCGAGGCGCATGGGCTGGCGATTGCGACACGGGCCAGACGGCTCGCCGCCATCAGACAGTTATACAGGTTCGTTTTCGAGGAAGGCTGGCGAAGCGACAATCCCGCGTTCCGGATCAAGGGGCCGAGGAAATCCAGGCTGCTGCCAAAAATCCTGAGTGAGGAGGAAGTGGACCGTTTGCTGGCGGCTTCCCGAAAACATGGTCGCAACCAGCTGGAACGCAAGCGTAACACCTGCCTCATGGAACTCCTCTACGCAACGGGAATGCGGGTGAGCGAGCTTGTCGGACTGCCTGTCGACGCGGCGAGAGGCGTGCCCCGACTAATGCTTGTCCGTGGCAAAGGCGGCAAGGAACGGATGGTGCCACTCTCTACACCCGCCCGGGACTCCCTGGCCGAATGGATCGCCGCGCGGGACGAGGCCGAGACGGTCGTTCGGAGGAATGGGGCCAGGCCTTCACGCTTCCTGTTTCCGTCACGCGGCAAATCCGGCCATCTGACGAGAAACAGCTTCTATCTCATCATCAAGAACATCGCGGTCGCGGGCGAGGTTTCCCCCGCCAAAGTGACGCCACATACCCTACGCCACGCTTTCGCCACCCATCTTCTGGCCAATGGCGCTGATCTGCGCTCGATCCAGACCCTACTCGGACACTCGGATGTCTCGACAACCGAGATTTACACCCATGTCCTGGATGAAAGGCTCAAGCAGCTGGTGCTCGATCATCATCCGCTGGCCCGCGGAAGCTAACTTTCGCACCTGATGGCCCCACTACGACAAAGGCAATGCCAGCGCCGCGCCGAATGGAGCGCCCGTGCGGGACCGCGCCTTAGGCCGCACCCGCCCGTTACCGTTGCGGTGGACGGAACATACGGCAACCGGTCGATAGCCGCGGCGGACGCCGACGGCGTGCGCGACATTACCGACCTGCCTCCTCAATGGATCTCACGGCATAATTAAGACAGGCTCAGGAAAATATCATGGTCTCCGTCTCATTCGCTCTCGATTCGGCTTTCTGGATCTCATCGGCAACCATCGCCGGGCTATTGGTGCTCTCCGCCTACTTCTCGGGTTCGGAAACCGCGCTGACGGCGGCGAGTCGTGGAAAGCTGCGTTCTCAGGCCGACAACGGCAGTCGTGGCGCCGCGCGCGCGCTAAGGATCACGGAGGACAACGAACGCCTTATCGGGTCCGTCCTTCTGGGCAACAACCTCGTCAACATCCTCGCCGCGTCGCTGGCCACCACGCTGTTCACGCGAACATTCGGTGAGTCGGGCGTCGCCATCGCGACGCTGGTGATGACCCTCCTAGTTCTCGTGTTCGCCGAGGTACTGCCCAAAACCTACGCGATAACCAACGCGGAGCGGGCGGCGGCCCTGGTTTCACCCGGCATCCGAATAGCTATCCTGATATTCTCGCCGGTTGTCGGGGCGGTTCGGGCGTTCGTGCGCGGCTTGCTGCGTATCTTTGGCGTAAAGACCGATCCGGACAGCCATATCCTCGCCTTGCGCGAGGAAATCGTCGGCACGATCACTCTCGGCCATTCCCAGGGGGCGGTTGAGAAGGAGGACCGTGACCGTCTTCTGGGCGCCCTGGATCTCGGCGACCGAACAGTGGACGAAATCATGCGGCATCGCAGCGATATCGAGATGATCGACGCCAGCCAGCATCCCGAGAAAATCCTGGAGCAATGTCTCGCGTCAAGCCACAGCAGGCTGCCCGTCTGGAGCGGCGAGCCGGAGAACATCGTCGGCGTCATCCATGCAAAGGATCTATTGCGGACGATGCATCCGCACCGGCGCGACCTGGACGAGACGGCCGATCCATACGAAGGTTTCGATATCCAGAAGGTCGCCATGAAGCCATACTTCGTTCCCGACACCACCATGCTTGACGACCAGATGCGGCAATTTCTTCGACGGCACACGCATTTCGCCCTTGTGGTCGACGAATACGGCAGTCTGCAGGGTCTGATCACTCTTGAGGACATTCTGGAGGAGATCGTGGGCGAGATCACGGACGAATTCGACCTGGATCCCGAACAGCCGATGCGCAAGACCGAAGACGGCCATTTCCTGGTCGACGGCGCGATGACCATTCGGGATCTGAACAGGGCGACCGATTGGAACCTGCCCGACGACGAGGCCAACACGATCGCGGGGCTCGTGATTCACGAGTCCCAGATGATACCGGCGCAGGGTCAGGAGTTTTCCTTTCATGGCTTCCGGTTTGAGGTGGCGGTTCGCAAGGATAACCGGATCACCCGACTGAAGATGAAACCGCTTTGAGATATTCCGGGCCCGTCCGGGGTCGCGGAAATGACCCGCGCGAACGCTATCGGGAATCGCGGGAGGCAGTGACCGGAACAATAGCGAAAACGCTTCGGCATACCCGTTGGGCCCCTAGCGCCGGCCAAGGCGCGTGATTCCCGCGCATACCGGGGAGCGTAACAAGTAAACTCGGGATCCTTAATCGCGGTTTGCCGAACGAATCCCACCGGGATCCCGTTGACCCGGCGGCTACTAGCCATTAACCGGATCACGGGCCGTGACCGTCAGGTCATTTCGAGCGTGATGCGGGAATACGGATCACGGGACCGGTTCTTTCGGCGATAGTTTGGGCGATCACGGGTGGAAACGGATACGGCCTCACCCCTGGGGTTTTCGTCCTTTCGGTATTCGGTTTCGACCGGCAATGAGGAATAAATGATCAGCCTCCGAGTTTTAACGACCCAAACGGCAATACTGTCACTCGTGCTGTTCGTGGCGGCGTCACCCGTTTCGGGACAGGGCTTTGAAAGGCGGGAAAACGACGCTCCTGAAACCCCGGATTTGGATGCCGTCCAATCCGAATCGATGGATGGCGTGGCGGCGGACCTCGAAAATGGCCTACCGATTTATGTCGGTGCCGTGCATGGTGACTGGGACGTGCGCTGCGCCAAAACCGAGGATGGGCCGGATCCATGCCATCTTTACCAGCTTCTAAAAGACGACTCGAACAATCCAGTATCCGAAATCAATATCTTACCTATTTCCGGGGACGACGAATTCGTCGCGGTTGCGACCGTTGTCACTCCACTTGAAACCCTCCTCACTCGCGGTCTGGCGATTTCGGTGGATGACGGGGAGGTCAGGCAACATTCGTTTCAATGGTGCGGCAGCGTTGGATGCGTCAGCCGTATTGGTTTAAATGAGGCCGACCTGATGGCCCTAAAACGTGGCCTGCGGGCAACGCTCGGCATTTTTCCCGCCCGCGCCGCCAACCGAAGAATCGAACTGACCGTCTCGCTGACCGGCTTCAGCGCCGGTTTCAAAGACGTTACGGACCGGCTCGAAAACTAGCCGGGGGCGCAAGACCTCGCCGCGGAGCCGCTGAACGGCGCGTTCCCGTCGTGGAGTTCGAAATACGCACTCCCGGGTTCGCGTTCAGCGGGGACAGGCGGATGGGTTGGCGCGCGGTGTTTCAAGGCAGGCCGAGCGCCAGGCTACGACCGTTCGAGGATCTCCAGAACCATAGGTGTAGCGACCTGCAATCATCGTGATTTTCTGCCCGGATTAATTGGGTCCATCGGAGGCACCGAACCCGGCCTCTGGAAACGGGTTGGAATTTCAGACAGCCCTCAGGGCGAGAACCGCGTTCAGTCCGCCGAACGCGAACGCATTGGACAATGCGGTTCCGATTTTGGCGTCCCGCGCCTCGTTGGGAACGACGTCAAGCGCACATTCCGGATCATGCTCCTCATAGCCGATTGTCGGCGCGATTATTCCGTCCCGCACGGCCATGATGCACGCGAGCAATTCAACCGCACTGGTGCCTCCTATCAGATGTCCATGCATCGATTTCGTGGACGAGATCAGCAGATTGTCCGCATGCGCGCCGAAAACATCGGAAACGGCCGCGCATTCAGTCTTGTCGTTAGCCGCCGTGCCGGTGCCATGCGCGTTGATATAACCGATGTCCGAGGGATCCATACGCGCGTCACCAACGGCACCCGTGATCGCACGGGCGGCCCCTTGCCGGGATGGCATCACGATGTCCGCGGCATCGGAGGTCATGGCGAATCCAACGACCTCGGCAAGGATCTCCGCACCCCGTTTTCTTGCGCGGCCCATTTCCTCGAACACGAACACTCCGGCACCCTCGCCCTGGACCATTCCGTTACGTGTTGCGCTGAACGGGCGACAGGCGTCCTTTGACATCACCCGCAGTCCCTCCCATGCCTTGACACCGCCAAAGCACAGCATAGCCTCCGAGCCACCCGTGACCATTACCTTGGTCATGCCGGAACGGATCATGTGAAATGCCTGGCCCATAGCGTGATTGGAGCTGGCGCAGGCGGTGGCCACGGTAAATGACGGCCCCTTGAGATTCCATTTCATGGAGAGATGGGATGTCGCCGAGTTGTTCATCAGTTTGGGAACGACAAACGGGTGAACCCGGTTTTTCCCGTCCTCGTAGACGGTGCGATAGTTGTCGTCCTGAGTGGAAAGACCACCCCCGGACGTCCCGAGTATAACGCCTGACTGAGCGGCGAGAGCGCCCGAAAACTCGAGCCCGGACTGATTTATCGCCTGTTCGGCGGCAAGCAGCGCGAACTGCGTGAAACGGTCGAAAAGCGCTATCTGCTGACGGTTGAAATGGGCATGCTCATCATAGTCCTTCACCTGGCCACCGATCCGTACGGAAAGCCTCTCGACATCGCGGACATTCAGCGGTCCAATCCCACAGCGTCCTTCCCGCATGGCTTCCAGTGTGCCGGGAACATCGTATCCCAAAGGATTGATCGTTCCGGCACCCGTGATCGCCACGCGTTTCATTCCCGTCGCTCTGCGAGTATCGCCTCTACCGCGCGGGCGATTGCATCGACCGAGGTAATGTCGAATTCGCCGCTATCAGGTTCGTTGGCGTTGAACGGCACCTCAATCCCGAATTCCTCTTCGATCGCGAAGATGGATTCCACAAGTCCAAGGCTATCGATACCCAGTTCTTCCAGCGAGTTCTCTCCACTTACGTCCTCAGTCTCAAGCATCGCCTGCACCGCGATGATCTTGATGACTCTTTCCCGAACCGACATCGACGCCCCGCATGTTTTGGCTGCTCTAATCTCCCGGATCGGGTTTTGGAACCGCTTTCTGCAATTCAGCGATCTTCGCGGCCAGGCGGGGCAAACGCCGCAACACCTTGTAGATCGCTATATGGGATTCCATCTTCACCGCCGGATATCCAAGTAGAATCCGACCTGCGGGCGCATTGGACATGATCATCGTGGCTCCGCCGGCAATTACACCGTCGCCAACGAAAGTGTTATCGGTAATCCCGACCTTGCCGGCCAGAACGACATTATTGCCGATCCTGGCACTGCCCGCCATGCCAACCTGGCCAGCGATAAGGCAGTCATTTCCGATCTCGCAGTTGTGCGCGATATGAACCTGGTTATCGATTTTCGTGCGGTTTCCGATCCGGGTGCTCCTTATCGTTCCGGCGTCTATGCATGTCGTGGCTCCGATCTCGACGTCATCGCCAATCAAAACCGAACCGAGCGTATGAATGCGGGACCATCGTTGCGCGTCACCCGCGCCCTCAATGTCTCCCAAGGTCTCTCCAATCGACTCGGCGCGGGATTTCTCGGGTGTCACGAAACTGAATCCGTCGGAACCGATCACCGCACCCGGCTGCGCTATGAACCGATCCCCTATCCGTACCTGGCGGCCGACGCGAACACCCGAATGCAGCAGCGCATTCGATCCGATGCACGCATCCCGCGCTATGCTTGAATGACTTGCGATCCGGGCGCCGGGTCCTATCCGGACCCCCGCTTCGATGACCACCAGCGGGCCTATGGCGGCGCCCTGCCCTATTTCGGCGGTCTCGTCGATCACCGCGGTCGGGTGGATACCGGATGCGATTGCTGGCCCCGTATCCATCAGGGCGGTCAGGCCTGACATCGCGAAACGCGGCCGTCGCACGGTGATCGCCGCGGCCAGTCCGTAACTTTCCCAGTCCGCCCCGTCCCAAAGAAGCGCTACCCGGGCATTTCCCCTGGAAAGTCCGGAGGCGTACTTCGGGCTCATCGCGAGGGCGAGGTCATCCGCACCCGCGTCGGCGGGCTCCGCCGCGCGCTCGACCGATAGTCCGGTGTCGCCATACGCCGTTGCATCGAGAGCGGCGGCGATCTCGGACACCCTGAAACCCATTCCCTTACCTATCGACCCGCTAGGGCGACGTGCGGATGGCGGGAACCGGAAATCCTAGGCTCCGGCTTCCGCAAGAGTGACACCGGCCTTGGCCAACGCCGCGAAAATCCTCATGTCACGGCCATAGACGTCCCGCCGGAAGTTCAACCGGCCCTCCTGAGAGACCAAAGCGGTTCGGTATACGATATGCACCGGGACCGGCTCGGCGATGTTTACATAGGTTTGCTCGCCCGTTGCCAGTATCTGATGGAAAAACCCCTCGGGGTCCTCGATCTGGGGCCGGAGGATCTCGTAGGCGAATCCAAAAGGTGAATCCAACCGGATGCAGCCGTGGCTGAAATCGCGTCTCTCCCGTGAGAACAGCGCCTTTTCGGGGGTATCGTGGAGATAGATATTGTGCTCGTTCGGGAACATGAATTTCACGTATCCCAACGCGTTTGCGGGACCGGGCGCCTGTCGCAGGACGAATGGAAAACTGTCCGGCTCGACCGATGACCAGTCGATAAGGCTCCTGTCAAGCACCTCTCCCTTGTCCGTCAAAATCTGCAGATGCGTTTCGGCCTCTCCGAGAGATTCGATCATCTGGGGCAGGAATTCGTTGACGGCGATCGATTTGGGAACGTACCAGCTTGGATTTATCTCGAGATATTCCATGGCGTCGGAAAACTCCGGGGACCGGCGGCTGTCTGTGTCCTGACCGATGACGCTGCGCGTTCGGAACGTTATCCGACCGTTATCGATGATGGCGGCGGAGAAGTCAGCGAGATTGACCCATATATGTCTCTCGCCCCGCGGGAAATTCAGCCAGCGCTCGCGCTCAAGGGCGACGACCACAGACCGAAGCCTGTCCTCCACCTGCCGGTTGATCTCGGTCATCGTCGCTACGCCGGCGATGCCGTCAGGATGCAGGCCGTTATCGACCTGAAAGCCCTGCACCGCGATCTGAAGCGTCGAATCGTAAGTCGGAACCGCTGACCTCTCCATGTAACCCATCGCCACCAGACGGTTGCGGAGCGCCACCACCTCCGGTCCGGCCTGACCGGGTCTGAGCGATTCCGCGGGAACGGGAGGCCCCCATCCGCCTTCCGCCAGACGCTGATGGAGGATCATCCTGGCCTTCAGGAGGCGAACATATTCGGCCGAAGAGGGCTGAAGCCCGCGCAGGAACGTGTCTGGATCGGATTCGGAGAATTCCGTGAGTAGCGATCCGGCGCCGCGGACCGGAACCGTTCGGTCGATGTGCGGGTCAACCCTGAGGGGATCGAGCACGCCGGACCGAAGATCGCGCGCGTATCTCAGGAATACCGCGCTGAGCTCGACCTCGGCCCGTCCCAATTCACGCTGGGAGTTGATTCCGCGCAGCATGTCCTTAAGCGCGTCAAGGCCATAACTGGCGGTGGGCAGTGCGTGGTTGCCGGCGTTCGCCAGCGCTTTCATTAGGGCGGCGCGGCGATCCCTGAATTCGCTTCCCTCGCCCGTCCACACAGCGTCATACGCACGGGCCCGGTAGAATTCAGCGATTTCAGGATATTTCGCGGCCGCTTCCGCCACCGCCTGCCTGAACGGAGAAACCAGCGCAACCGCCTGGGATGTGGCGACGGACACCAGGATTGCCGAGGCGCCGCAGACACACCACAGCGCGCGCCGGAACTGTCGCTTCCAAGAAACCATGATCTCAACACTTTCCATTGCATCTGCCGCCCGGCTTAACCTGCGACGGTGCCAAGGCCATGATTACAGCAATCGCCACGCTTCTGGAATCACAATTTTTTGGGCTCTGTCCAGCTTTTGTCCTCAAAGACGGCATGGGGTTTCCCTGGGAATCCCGGAGGACTGCCCATTCATTCCGGGCGTCGGCGTCATGGAACGGCGGTCGCTGCGGTCAAGTGAGCCGTCATTTCCGTATACCCGTAAGTTGGGGACGGGAAGAATCCCCAACCTGGCCATACCTTTCCCGCGTGACCGAACCCCACCACTCCCTAACGGGGGATGATCCGCCGGGCCCTCGCCCAAGCTTGCGACATAAGCGGGAAACCGCCTATTGAGGCGATTTAAAGTTGAAAAAACTTTCAGGATGTAATACGGTGTTCCCCGGCAGCGTGGCGATTGTATTTGTATAGTGTATACGAGAGGCCCCGGTATTGGCCAGAAACATACGATTCTGGTTCATGCGACAATAACTACAGGATGAACATGACACAAACTGGAACAGGCAATATTTCGCGTCGGGGACTACTGGGCGCCTTCGCCGCGACCATTGTCGCGGCCGCGCCCACATTTTCAAAGGCGGCCGGGTTTATACGGGGTGCCGGGGATATCCGCCAACTTCGAATGTATTGCGGACGGACGGGAGAGAGCATCAACACGATATACTGGATCGAGGGCAAGTATATCCGTCCGGCCCTGGCCGAGGTCGATCATTTTATGCGCGACTGGCATATGAATGAGTCAACGACCATCGACGTTCGGGCGATCGATATCATGGCCGCGTCACATAACTTAATGAATACCGACGAGGCCTATCTGCTGATTTCCGGATATCGGACATCCCGAACCAATGAAAGACTGCGCGCAAGTTCACGCCTGGTGGCGAAGAATTCCCTGCATGTCAAGGGTATGGCCGCGGACCTTAGGTTACATTCCCGTTCGGTCAGCCAGATTGCGCGAGCGGCTTCGGCGTGCGGGGCTGGCGGCGTCGGGCGATATACGAAATCGAATTTCGTACACATGGACTGCGGGCCGGTCCGCAGCTGGGGGAGTTAGCCCGGTCCCAATACGGGTCCGACCGCGACCGCGCCGTATAGTTCGGGAAAAAGACGGTTGAGGGTCGAGGAATTCCCACACTTCAATGTCCCTGGCAGTTCCGCATGAGCCTCCAGCAATCCGGTTTTCCGGTTTCCGCCGAGGCAAGTTTCTCCGTCGAGCGATCGAACACCGGGTAGACATCCTCCCCTGTGCCGCGGGAACTGTAGACGATGCCATCGACATGATCCGCCTGGATGGCCTTCGCGAATGCCCGGCCCGCCGCGTGGCTCCCGGCATTCACCGCATCGGTCGGCGCGCCAATGGCATGCGGATAAGGATTCCCTCCGTTCGGACAGGAAAGCCCCCGCGTTTCGGGTGTGAGCCGGAAGCCGGGGGCCTTTTCCCTGGTTGGCCTGATGTCAGGCGGCGGCTTGCCCGGTCCACTTGCTCCTCTGGGCTGTTTGGACCGCCATTCGTAGCTGTGTCCCAGCCTCTCCCGCTGGATGCGGCACGAGAGCCCGGTCATGATCCGCGCGACGGAGTGCCTGACCGCGTCGGCCTGCCGCCGAGCGCGTTGACCCAATAGCCCGTCGAGGCGGGCAGGCAGAGCTTCTGGCGCGAGACGAAGTGCGGATGACGCCGATCTTGGCCACTATGGTCACCCTGTGTCAGGGAAAGTCGACCGGAATCAGCCCGGGACGCTCCTGCAGTGATAGCCGGCGCCGATTTCGGTGTCGTGGTCAAGATAGGCGCCATAGAGACCCGGAAGGTCCGAATCATCGCCCCAAGGCTGAAGCGCGAACAGTCTGTGGAGGTCCTGCCCGCCTTCGGGATTGGGCTTGGGATCCCAGAGCCAGAGCCAGTCGTTGGGGGCGTTTGGATCCTTCAGGTAGCCGACCATAGTGTCAATCGGTTCCCCTCCGTGCGGGGTGATCGTCCCGACCGGCTGCGCGTTGGGCGCCAAGGTGAGCGTCAGGTCGAGGCCCCTGTCGCCCCATGGAGGGCTGACGGTGCGCTGTCGGTCCGCCGCGTTGTCGCCGTCACTGTTGCTGCAGGTCCATCTCTGCGTGGCCTCCGCGGGCATGTTATCCGCGGGCGCGCAGGCCACAAGCAGCGGTGCGCCCGCGATCGCCAGCGCCCTGAGCGCCAGGAGGGACCGTGAATGTCCAGTGCGCGGTGACCTGTCCATGCGGTTAGCCTATGTCACGCCGCAGGGCGGTGCAAGGGCAATGGTACTCGGG
>JAPOUP010000136.1 GCA_026708635.1 Rhodobacter sp. | reverse complement strand
ACCGGGACTATTCTGTCGTGCGCGACCTATTCAGTCTAGCCCGTCCCGACGACTGAAACGGGCGGTCGGGCGAATCCGGTTTGGCCTGGATTGTCTCTCCCCCTTCGATGTCTATGATGGCCGCTGACCGGAAACGCTTCAAACGGAAAGCGGTTAGGGGGTGAGAGACAGTGGCGGATACCGTGATTGGAGTTATTGGCGGATCGGGTGTCTACGCGATTGAGGGTCTGGAAGGCGCTGGCTGGCGGACGGTCGAGACGCCCTGGGGACCGCCCTCCGACCAAATCCTGTCGGGGACGCTGGATGGCGTGGAAATGGTCTTTATTCCGCGCCACGGAAGAGGACATGTCCATTCGCCGACATCCGTGCCCTACCGCGCCAATATCGATGCGCTGAAACAGATGGGTGTGACCGACCTGATCAGCGTTTCCGCCTGTGGGTCGTTTCGCGAGCATATGGCGCCGGGGGACTTTGTGATCGTCGATCAATTCATCGATCGTACGACGGAGCGTGAAAAGTCGTTCTTCGGCGAGGGCCTGGTCGCCCATGTCAGCATTGCCCAGCCGACATGCGGACGCTTGAGGGCCGCGTGTATTAAGGCGGCGCGTTCGGAGGGAGTCAGCGTCCATGATGGAGGCACCTATCTGGCGATGGAGGGTCCGCAGTTCTCCTCACTGGCGGAATCAAGGATGTATCGGGAGAGCTGGGGCTGCGACGTGATCGGTATGACCAACATGCCGGAGGCGAAGCTCGCCCGCGAGGCCGAGATCTGTTACGCGTCGGTGGCGATGATTACGGACTATGACAGCTGGCATCCTGACCACGGAGAGGTCGATATCAATGACATTATCCGCACCTTGACCGGCAATGCCGAGAAAGCGCGGGCCTTGGTCGGGCGTTTGCCGAAACTGCTCGGAAACGGCCGTGTTCCCTGCCGCCACGGCTGTGACCGGGCATTGGACTTCGCCGTCCTGACCGAGCCGTCGCGGCGCGACCCGGAACTGGTGGCCCGGTTGGGAGCCATTGCGGGGCGCGTTCTCTGACTTGATCCGGGTATGGCTGACCCCGCGGACCCGAATGTCAGGCATAAACCACAGGTCAGCGCTTTCCCGCTCCATGTTTTCTTACATATCGACGTATGAACCGACGGATCTCCCGTGACGCGCTTGTATCCCTTTCCTTGCACAATGAGACGAAAGCGTCGCGCTCCGCTTTGTCCAGGCGCAGGATCAACTGGCCGTTTTTTACGTCAGCTTTTTTTCCGGTTTTTCCAGCCACGCGGCCTTTTCTCCGATCGCTGTTGACACTCTTCGACTCGACATGTATATACGCGTAATATACAGGCCGCAATTCGAGAAAGCGGCATCTGCTTGAGAAAGGAGCGGAAAATGACTCTTCAGGCAGCGAGATGCATGCTAGTTAGGGATCGATTGGACAGGGCGGAACCTCATCTGCGCTGGCTTGGCGCCTCCTTCCGTCATCGAATCCGTAAAAGAAGGTGGCTTCGCTTCTGGTTCCAGGACGCCGGCTGACCTCACGTGATTCCATATCGTTTTGCGGAGGCGTATCGATGATCGTCCGCGCGCCAGCGGACAGACTCCGCTGATCGACGCGGGTGGCCTCCGGGATCAGGCATTACATCCGTAGCATAGCGGATTTCCCGAAGCCGGGAATGACGTACCGCGACGTGACCGCGCTGTTTGGAGATGCGCGGGGTTTCCGTTTGGCGGTGGACCGGATGCTGCGCCCTTACGCCGGACGCGAGATCGACAAGGTGGCGGGGCTGGAGGGATATGGATTCATTCTGGGAGGAGCCATCGCCCACAGGCTTGGTTGCGGCTTCATTCCGGTCGGCAGGGCCGGCAGGGCGCCTGGCACCGCGGTCGCTGGGCCGCATTGCCCGGAATACGCGGAGGCGGGTGTCGAAATCCATGAAGATGCGGTGGAGGCCGGCGAGACCGTTCTGCTTGTCGATGATTTTCTGGCGAGGGGCGGAAGCGTGGAAGCCGGCATCAGGTCGCTCGAGAGGCTTGGCGCGGATATCTGTGGATGCTCATTTATCGGCGATTTTCCTGAGCTACATGGTCGCCATAGAATCAATGAGTTAGGGTTCGAGGCTCACGTACTTTGCGAGCTCCGGGAGGAATGACCGGGATTCCCCGGTGGGTTTCCCCGTGGGGGGAACCACCGTTCGTTGTCAGGTTTTGCCCGCGAACGACAGCACGGCGCCGGGATTCATGATACCCAATGGGTCGAGGGCGTTCTTGATCGCCCGCATCGCTTCCAGTTTCGCGGAGTTTCCGTAGCGCTCCAGATCTTCAACCTTTAGCCGCCCGATCCCGTGCTCGGCGCTGATGGACCCGTCCATTTCGGAGACAAGATCATGGACCGCCCGCCGAACCGCGTTTCCTGTCGTCGCCGGTGCCGTTGCAATCCGTCCTATCTGCGGGAACACGTTATAGTGGAGGTTGCCGTCGCCGAGATGTCCGAAGCAGTTGATCCGAAAGTCGCCGATCGCGGCGATCACTTTACCCGCACGCGCGATGAATTCGGGAATCGAGCCCAGGGGGAGGGAAATGTCATGGCTCGAGATCGCCCCTACGCGCCGGTTCGCTTCCGGAATCGACTCGCGCACGCTCCAGAACTCCGCCCGCTGCGCCTCGGACTGCGCGAGCAGCCCGTCAGTCACGATTCCGGCGTCATGCGCCCTAGCGTAGAGGGTTTCCAGCAGTTTCGCTGGATTTCTGTCGGCGGAAACGCCAAGATCGACCAGAACCAACCAGTCAGGCGGCTCCGATAGCGGAATGCGTACCTGGGGCATGGTCTCGGCCAGGAACCGGAGCCCCGTCCCGGAAACGAGTTCTAGCGCGGACAGACCCTCACCGACGATATCCCCGGACAATGACACCAGCTCGACGGCGGCCTTCGGATCCCGCACCGTCAGCAATGCGGTACCTTTGGCGATGGGTCGGGGAAACAGCCGAAGACACGCGGCGGTGATTACGCCCAGCGTACCCTCGGATCCAACCAGAAGGCTCTTCAGGTCGTAGCCGGTGTTGTCCTTGCGCAGTCGTTTCAGGTCCTGCCATACCGTCCCTGACGGCAATACCGCTTCAAGACCCAGGCATAGTTCCCGCGCGCCACCGTAACGCAGGACGTTTATCCCCCCCGCGTTGGTTCCCAGTAGGCCGCCAATGCGGGCCGAACCCTCCGAGGCGAGCGACAGCGGGAAGATCCGGTCCACCGCTCTGGCGGCATCCTGAACCTCTGAAAGAACCACACCGGCTTCCGCTATGATCGTGTTCTCCTCTGGATGGACATCGCGGATCGCCGTCATCCGCCGCATGGACAGAACCAATGGCAACGGCTCGCCGACGGGGGAGATCTGACCGCCGACAAGACCCGTTCCGCCCGCGTATGGCACGATCGGAACACGGGCCTCCGATGCCGCGCGGATGATAACGGCCACCTCCTCGACGGTACCGGGAGCGACGACAAGCCCCGCCTGACCCCGATAGTTGCCGCGGGGCTCCTCCAGATAGTTCCGGTCCGTCTCGCAAAACGAGCGGGCGGGGAGGGTAGCGCGAAGGCGCGCCGCGAATTCTTCGGTAACGGCGTTTAGCATGGAGGTGCCCGGGCGCATTCGTTACGCGGCTCTATTCGTAAAGGCCGCGTTGGGCGAGGGGTTCCAGAACCAGCACGGTCGGGCGCGACGGAAGGGTCAGCAAAGAGACGACGATTTCTGAGTCCCGCGACCAGCGCACGTCGAACTCGTCCGACATGTCCCGGGCAAATCGTTCAAGTGTCCCGCGTCCGAACCAATGCATCGGGATCACGATCGAGGACTTCAGGCGCTTCATGATACGGACCATTGTCCCGGACGGAAGGGTCATTCCCCCATCGACCGCGGCCATCACCACGTCGAGGCGCCCGATCGCGGCGTACTGCATGTCGGTTGGCTCATGGTGAAGGTGCCCGAGATGGCCGATGCAGAGTCCGGCGACCTCGAAGATAAAAATCGAGTTCCCGTTCCTTTCGACGGGCCCGCCGAAACGGCCGCGGATGTCAGTCGGAACGTTACGGATGAGCATTTCACCGAGATCGAGGTGATGTTCCGCGCCATCCGGGGTTTCCCCCCAACCCTTCAGCACATGCCTGATGCCCGGATCGGGATACCGTGTCCAATGCGTTTCGTGCGCTTGGTTCATGGTCGCTACATCGGGCACGTAGCCGGAGTCACCGAAGTAGCCGGCGTAGTCAGTTACCGCGCCAAGACTCCCTTCCGTCTGGATCAGGAACATGGCGTGATCGAGATAAACGATGCGAACCGAATGTTCCGGCACAGGCGAATCGAAACCCGCCTTATGTAGGTATCTGAGACCCGGTGCCGCGTCGGCGATGGCGATGCAATGGCTTGGGCGTCGGTCCTGCGCCGCCGCGGCGGCGGCGAACGTGATGAACGCGATGACGGCGATACGGAGCATTGAAACCATCCTGGCTAATTGATGATCGCGGGATGATAGACTGGAGTCGCGCGACGGTCCAATCCCCGGGACGTGAATGTGCGGAGTTCAAGTCTTGGGGGGCTTGGCGTGCCAATCCACTAAATCCCTCCATTTCGCAGGGACTGGGTGCATCCCAACTTACAATACAACGCCCGGCGATTTCGCGAACTGAGCGAAGAACGCTATCAAAAATCCAAAGAAGTGGAAATCTTATTGCGGAATAGGGATTTATGTTAGGTTAGGCCCTTAGGTGTCCGCTCTTTTGTCGTCAACCCTTTTGTTAGGGGATCTGAATCCTGGCGCGCCAGCCGGTTGTGTGTTCGAAGCGCAGGGTCAGCAATGCCACCCAAGTCCCGGAACAGGTATAATCGTCCACCACGGGATCCAGGGTCGACGTCCCGTCGGAACTTCCGGTGCTCCGAGCAAAATACCGGCACCGCACTCAAACACCCTGGCAGGTGCACTATTGTCAGAACCGCTCTCTACAGTCCGCAAAGCGGGCCTGTTGATCCGCCGTCAAGTAGTCCGGATCAATCGAATGGGCCCCGGTCGCTCTAATGAGTCCTACAGGCTGACAGATCGTCCCAGCAGGTATCGCGGGTAGCGGGCGGGTTGAGGCTAAGGGCTACCGGGCAGGAGATCGGAAGAAATGCCATTGGCAAACAGTGCCGCGATATCGCCTTCGCGATCCATCACTGAGACCACTCGCGTGTTGCCGGCTTTGGCCGCGGAGTTCGGAACTATCCCGCCAGCCTCGGCTGTTCCGAGTGCGGCACTCAGCAGCTGCTCCAGTAGCAGAGGGTCTGGTGCCAGTTGATCGACGAGCTCGTCGATACGTTTTGGATCCAAGCGCGTACGGTCCTAGTGTCGGGCAAGCCTTCGATATACCAATAGCCGGTCCACCACCCTTCATGACCCCATTCCGTCTCCGGTTCGGAAAGTACAAATTTGAAATCCTCCGTGCCTTCGTTGACTGAATCCGTGAGGGTCTTGACCCGAATCTCAGTAAACCGCTCGCCGGCACGGAACACCACATGACCCGACTTCGCCGTGTAGTCGCTGCCGGCCCGGGCGGTGCCGTCCTCCGTGCGGTAAGCATACCGGACGCGGAAGTCGAAGGCGCGGGACATGCTGATCTTGAAGAGCGCGTTCTCCCCCTCTACGACTGTGACGTCTACGACGCTGAGCTGTGCCGGGCCGCCCGGGACAATCGGTGAGTAGAGGGTCCGTTCGGCCACCGCCGGCTGCACTAGCAGCAGACCGGCCACTCCAGTCCCACACACAGCACCGACGATCAGGCCTCTCAACGATACGAAGCTCTTCATGATAAACGTCCTTTCCTGTCGATTATCTCTTTCGGATGCGTTAGCGTCGGGTACGCGTCAGGTCCTTATCGTCTTGTCGCTGTCATCTAATCCCGGTTCGTCTCACTCGCTTACTCATGGTTTCGTATCTAATGCTTACCCACTTTCTCATAGAAATGTCAACAAAATAACATTTTTGTGAAAAAGGGGCCGGAAGGGACTCACTCTGTGATCACATCTTTACACGCCACGAATCCCGAGAGGCGGATCGTCTCCACACGGGATCGCCCGGACCGCAATGCCAGCAATAACGTCCGACATACGGCTGACCCTTGGGTGATCCTGAGGTCTGGATGTGTCGCGACCGGTACTCCTGACGGGATTTCAATCCCGATGAGTTGCAATGATCCAGAGTTTTTTGCCCGCATTCGTTGCAACTGAAACCGCATGGACAGCAATTCGCCCGCTATCATCGACGCATACCCCCTTCTGTGCAACGATCGGTTTGGTGTAGTATATAAGTCCTATTTCGCGACGGAACGGTGACGGATCCAGGCTCACGTAGTGCCGCGGGCTCCCGCACCAACCGCGTCGGCGACATTCGCGAAGCCGTCTCTGGAAAGCAGGCCATCAAGTTCACGTGCGATACGCGCGGACACCGAAAAGCCTTCAAAAGTCACCGCCGTGTAGAGCTGCACGGCTGAAGCCCCGGTAAGTATCTTGGCGTAAGCGTCCCCGGCGCTAGCGACTCCGCCTACGCCGACAAGGGGAACGCCGTCACCGACCAACTGGCGGAGTCGGGCCAGCACGTATGTCGACCTCCTGAACAGGGGCGCTCCCGAGAGCCCCCCCGCCTCGGTTCGGTATCGGCTGGTGAGTCCATCACGGCCAACAGTCGTGTTTGTCGCGACAATGGCATGAATTCCGCGGGTAACGGCGACCTCGGCCAGTTCGGAGATGGATTTGTCGGTCAGGTCCGGGGAAATTTTCAGGAAGATCGGGATTGGCCGGCGCAGACTTTCCCGCGCCTCCATTACGCCTGCCAGCAGCCTGGACAGCGCTTCCCGATACTGCAGGTCACGCAGGCGGTCGGTGTTTGGCGAGGATACGTTTACGGTGGCGAAGTCGACGTGGGGTCCGCAGCGGCGAAGCACGGTCACGAAGTCCGCCGCGCGGTCGTCACTGTTCGCGTTCGCGCCGAGGTTAAGCCCGACGGGGACTCCGTTCGGTCGTTCGGCGAGACGTTCGGTTATCACTTCCATACCGTCGTTGTTGAAGCCCATTCGGTTGATCAAAGCCCGGTCTTCCGTAAGGCGGAATAGCCTGGGGCGCGGGTTTCCTGCCTGCGGGTTGGGGGTGGCCGCACCGGTTTCGATGAATCCGAAACCCATCCGCATCAGTGGCGCCACGGCGGTGGCGTTCTTGTCGAGACCCGCCGCCAGCCCGATCGGATTGGGAAGCGAGAGTCCCGCGACCGAAGTGGCGAGTCTGGGAGACGTCACCGGGCCAGGCGTCGGCGTCAATCCCGCCCGCAAGGCCCGCAGGGCCATGTCATGGGCGATTTCAGGGTCGATACGACGCAGCAGCGGGAGGCCGAGACGCTCCGGGAGGTTCATCCGAAGCCGGTCCCGACCTCCGCCGGCGCGCACCTGACCAGGCGGGAGGTGCGCACCGCGGCCTGTCGGTGGACGACCGCGCGGCGGTAGTCCGGGTCGGTGACCATCGCGAGAAACGCATGCGCCGATGGATACCGGGCGATGAACATCCTGTCCCAGCGCTCGCCCTCGGGTCCGATCAGAACCGACCGGAATGATCCGCGCCAGACGATAACCCCGCCGAGGCGTTCGAGAATAGGCGCGGACTCGCGCCCGTAGCTGGCATAAGCCATGTCACCCGAGACGGTCTCGCCCGCCAGTTTATGGCTTTCCGGATAATGCGCCCGGGTCCGTAGGCGCACGAGGTTGAGCATCTCGATAGGACGGTCACGGGGCAGTGCTTTGAACGTGTCGAATTGCGTGCGGGTGGGATCGATATGGCCGGATATCTCCTCCGGAAAGAGATGGCCCGCCGGGGCGTCCGGCAAAGGTCTGGCCCAGACGATGTCGGACAGTCGCAGCGTCGCGTAAAGATGCGGAAAGAGACCGCCGCCGCGGGAAGGCTCCCATTTCAGCGCCGTGTCCACGGAATCGCTCTCGATGGCCAGAAGCCACAGTTCGGTTTCGCCGGCGAAATGCCTGGCGGCGGTCTCCGGCGCCTGATCGGCGGTGGAGAGGTGAATGAACCCGTCCGCGAGATCATCCGGCGATCCGGCCGTGTCTCTGGCGCTCTGGAGCGCCGCCCATTCGGGACCGCGGAGAATTTTGTATATGAGCATGCGAGCCTGATGCCCACGCGAACTCCAATCGTCAACCGTCCGTCATGTTTGTTCGGCATTCGGATTCCGGAGCCTCCTTGGCTTCCGGAGGATTTACGCGCATTCCTTGGGCGACGTTTACGGATCAAAAGGTGATCGGCATGTACGTGAGACTGATGATTTCGGTAGCCGCTCTCGCAATGAGCGCGGCTCCGGCGACGGCTGAATACAGACTGACGGTTCTGCACACGAATGATTTTCATGCGCGGTTCGAGCCAATAAGCAAGTATGACAGCGGCTGTTCCGCGGAGGACAATTCCGAGGGCAAGTGCTTCGGCGGCTACGCGCGTTTGGTGACCGCCGTGGAGGAGGCCAGGCGGCGGGCCGGCAACCATATTCTCGTGGATGGAGGAGATCAGTTCCAGGGTTCGCTGTTCTATACCCACTACAAGGGGAAGGCGGCCGCGGAGATGATGAACCGGATGGGCTATGACGCGATGACCGTTGGAAACCATGAATTCGATGACGGTCCCGAGGCTCTCAGGGAATTTGTCAATTCGGTGAACTTCCCGGTCCTGATGGCGAACGCGGACTACTCGGCCGAACCGTTTCTTGCCGACGTGATCCGGAAATCAGCGGTCATCGAGCGCGGCGGTGAACGTCTTGGGTTGATCGGTCTGACCCCGATCGATACGCATGACACATCGAGTCCCGGCGGTAACGTCACGTTCACCGATCCTGTCGCGGCCGTTCAGGAGCAGGTGGATATCCTTGAAGCGGATGGAATCGACAAGATCATCGTTCTGAGCCATTCAGGCTATCCAGTCGACCGGCATGTCGCCGCGAACACCGATGGGGTCGACATAATTGTCGGCGGGCATGACAACACCTACCTGTCAAACACCTCCGATAGCGCGAGGGGACCATATCCGACCATGGTGGGTACGACCGCCATCGTTCACGCCTATGCGTACGGCAAATTCCTGGGCGAACTCAACGTGTCGTTCGACGATCGGGGAGTGATCACGGAAGCCGTAGGCGAGCCGATCGCCATGGACGCCGATGTCGCGGAGGATCCCGGAACGAAAGCGCGTATCGGTGAACTGGCGGTACCTCTCGATGAGGTTCGAAGCAGGGTTGTGGCGCGTGCCGGGGCCCTGATCAACGGTGACCGGGCCGTCTGCCGGGTCATGGAATGCCCGATGGGCAATCTCCTGACGGATGCGATGCTTGAGCGCGTGAAGGATCAGGGTATCCAGATCGCTTTCGCCAATTCGGGCGGCATTCGGGCCTCCTTCGAGGCGGGGGATGTTACAATGGGTGACGTATTGACCGTGCTGCCGTTCCAGAACACGTTATCCACGTTCCGGATCAACGGTCAGGGCGTCATCGACGCGCTTGAGAACGGGGTTAGCCAGGTGGAAGAGGTCAACGGCCGCTTTCCGCAGGTGGCCGGCCTCAGCTTTGTGTGGGATCCCTCCGTTTCGCCAGGGGAGGGTAGGATCAAGGAGGTTCTGGTCGCGGGCGGGCCGATCGACCCTGACGCCATCTACGGTGTGGTGACGAACAATTTCGTACGCGGCGGAGGTGACGGTTATACCGTGTTCGCCATCAAGGCGAACGATGCCTATGACTACGGCCCGGACTTGGCGGACGTTCTGGCGGAATACATCGCCGGAAAGGACGAGGTCACCGCAAAGCTCCATGGCAGGATAGCGACGGTGGAATAATCCCCACGCGGGCGCGGATTCTCCTGCGAGGTCGCGGTTCGCCGCGGCCTTCGGTTCCGCCGGACGAACATTTTTGCACGGCACCTATTTTTCTTCGGGAGCCCGTCGTGGCGTGTTTAAACCGCTCCCGGTTCCCCAGATGCCCGGAAGCCGCTCTCCCCCGTCGAACGATTCCCTACGTCTCCGAGATATGGCCATCAAACGTATATCGACACCGTTCCGCAAACGTCATGCCGGCTTGCGCGCCGTATCGGTTGAGCCGATCGCCAGCCGCGCGATTCCTTGCGACAGCGTCGCCAAACGGATAGGTTGTCCCCGTGGATCAGGTTAAGGCGGATGCTGGCTTTGCGCCAATGACGCGGTAGCAATTGGGTGAGGGCTTGCGATGGGGAGAGCGGGGCGGGTCCGGCCGCGGACGAATGGGATGGAACCTTGAGCCGCCGCTCGGGAGGCCGCGCCGCGCGCGTTGCCATGCGTGCGGCGCCGCTGGCGGAGGACCTACGGCCGATACGGCCTGGAATGAGGGGAGGACGTTATGCGCCGCTTTCCGAAAGTGGCGTGAGACGAATTCACGAAGCGGCCCTTGAGGCCCTGGAAGAGATTGGCCTTGCCGATGCCCCGCCGTCCGGCGTCGAACTCATGACCTCGGCCGGCGCGCGGCTTGGTGATGACCGACGACTCAGGTTTTCGCGGGCGCTCGTGGAAGACATGCTGGCAAAGGCGGCGCGTAATATCACGCTGCATGGCAGGGCCCCGAAATACGATCTGCATCTTGAGGAAAACCGCGTCCATTACGGTACCGCCGGGGCGGCGGTCCATGTCGTGGATCCCTTCACCAAGAAGTACAGGGATCCTTCAGCGAAGGATCTTTATGACGCGGCGCGTCTCGCGGAGCATCTGGAAAACATTCATTTCTTTCAGCGCCCGATGGTCTGCCGCGGCATCGAGGATATTCTGGAACTCGACCTAAACACGATCTATGCCTGCGTTGCCGGTACGAGAAAGCACATCGGCACATCGTTTTCAGGGCCCGAGAGCGTCGAGCCATCCTTGAGACTGATCCACATGCTCGCCGGCGGCGAGTCGGAATGGCGCGCCCGGCCTTTCATATCGAACACGAACTGCTTCGTCGTTCCGCCCATGAAGTTCGCTACGGAAAGTTGCGTGGCGATGGAAAACTGCATTCGCGCGGGGATGCCGGTGCTGCTCCTTTCGGCGGGACAGGCGGGAGCGACCGCCCCCGCTCCATTGGCTATGGCCATTGTCCAGGCCGTCGCCGAGTGCCTCGCCGGCTTGGTCTATGTGAACTCTGTCGTCGAGGGGCATCCAGCGGTTTTCGGAACATGGCCTTTCGTGTCGGACCTTCGCACCGGCGCGATGTCCGGCGGCTCGGCGGAACAGGCGTTGCTTACCGCCGGCTGCGCCCAGATGCATCGATTCTACGGATTGCCCGGCGGCGCGGCCGCCGGCATGGCGGACTCGAAGCTCCCGGACATACAGACGGGATGGGAGCAGGGAATCAGCAACGCGCTCGCGGGGCTCGCGGGACTGAATATGGTCTACGAGTCCGTCGGCATGCAGGCTTCGCTCCTCGGTTTCTGCTTCGAGAGCCTGGTGCTTGGCGACGACGTCATAGGACAGGCGCTGCGCTGCGTCCGGGGAATAGAGGTTGACGAGGATACGGTCTCAATCGAGACCATGCGCGAGGTATGTATCGATGGGCCGGGCCACTATCTCGGCAGTGACCAGACGCTGCGTGTGATGCAGACGGAATACATATATCCCATACTGGGTAATCGCATGAGTCCTAAGGAGTGGGACGAGGCGGAGAGACCGGAGATTCTATCGGAGGCCCGCGCGAGGGTGACGGACATTCTGTCAAGCGCGGGGATGCAGGTTCCGTCCGAGCTGGACCGCAGGGTTCGCGGGGAGTTCAGGATCCATTTTTGACGGGTTTCCCCTCCAGTCCGGTCCCCACGGACGAAGCCGGGCCAATATTCAAAAAAGCACTTTGACAATTGAGCCTCTTGCAGAACTCCGCGGCCGGGCGGTTTTTTCCCGGGAAACGGGCTTTTTTTTCGACGGCTGGCCTGGATATGGAGCCGTCCCTCCGGTATGCTGAAGCTACCAAACACACAACATGCAGGGAGACGGCCCCATGTCCTTGGGAGAGTTCGTATCAGACGCCTGGCACCGCATTCAAGGGGAACTTTTCCCGTT
>JAPOUP010000317.1 GCA_026708635.1 Rhodobacter sp. | reverse complement strand
AGCCCGTGGATGTCCGAGAACGCGCCAGAAATGTCCCGGAGTGGGTTGACCAATGTGTCGTATTCCTCGACGACCTCCAATGTGTCCGGATCCGGGGTCGCAATCACGATTTCGACGATCCGATCCGTTGCACCGATTCCGGTCGTTTCAACGTCCAGCACCGCAACGGGAACGTTGGACTGCGGCATCGGCGTCGTGCGCCATGGCATCGGTATCGTGGTCGTATCTCCCAGTCGTGTGGTTTCGACGGTTCTTTATGCGTCATGGAACGGATCAATTCGCATCCGTGGAGATCACATTTTCCTCGGGCAGGTTATCGCCATCCGGTTCGCTGTCCGTGCAGCCGACCCAATCATGGCCACCCACCCAACCGTCACCCGAAATCACTGCACTTCCGCAAATATGGGCGTTTCCGTAGATCTTGGTATTTCCGGATACAACCGCATTCCCAAACACATGCGCACTGCCTGCCACATACTGCGCCGTAGACACTTTGGCCCGTCCATAGATCCGGGCCTGTTCGGTAATGAAGGATGCACCCAACACCTGGGCATCGCCATAGACCTGCACATTCAAACCAACATTAGCGGTGCCGCTGATTGTTGCCCGCTCATACACCCGCGCGTCGGCATAGGCACGACCCGATTCGATGATCTGGGCATGATCCGCGATGACCGCATTGCCAAAGACCTCACCCGATCCTGCAATCCGCGCGCGATCCGTCACAGTCCCGGACTCCATGACACGCGCATTGCCCTCCACAACCGCGTTGCCGGAAATCACGGCGGAACCATAAACAATTGCGCTTTCCTGCACGACAGCGCTGTCCTCGATGCGCGCTTGCTGTTGCGCGCGTGTATTTGCACACAGCATCGCGTTCGACCCGATATAGACGGTCGCATGAGCATGGGCCGTATCCGCCACAAACCCACCGCCGTTGGGATGCGCTCGTCCGGATGCTCCGTTGCAGGCTGCATTCGCATCGTCGGCAAACCCGAAGGTGGCCACGATGAAAGCGGTCAGGATCGATTCGAATCCGGGTCTCACAGCCGTGTCTCCTTTGTGTGAACCGTCCGTTATCGCTTGTTTCTCTCGCCTGCCAACGCATTTATCAAACCATGATGAATCCCGCCCGTCCAAAGACGATCAATGCAACGGCAAACAGGATCAGGAAACAATCAGACGCCTCAATCAACGAAAGATCCGCGCAAGTGAGACGAAACAGAAGGAAAAAACAGTCCTCAGGACATCTTCGCAAACCTCACATCCTATGTCGCACTTTGTACCTTTGTTGGGATAAGCCCATCTTTGGTGGGCCCCGCGGCATTTCGGACGGCTTCGGAGATTCCTGCATGCCTGTCAAAGGTTTCCGAAAGGCGGCCAAAGAGGCCACGGGATAGGTCATGGACACCGTCACGCTCATGGACGCCGCGCCCGCACCCATGGTGCTTATCGGCCCGGACGAGCGCATCGCCGCCGCGAACGGGGCGGCGGAGGAGGTGTTCGGTCCGGTGATCCGGGGATACCATTACATAACGGCGCTGCGCCAGCCAGCGCTCCTCGACTGCATTGATGAAGCCTTCGCGGCGCAGGAGCCAAGGACGATCCGTTTACCAATCCGTGATTCCACATGGGACATAATCTTCAACGCCACCGCCGCTCCAATCGTGGATCGGGGTGGCCTTCTCCTATTTCTCGAAGACGTGAGCCATGTCGAGGAGGCAAGCCAGATGAGAAGGGACTTCGTGGCCAACGTAAGTCACGAACTGCGCTCCCCATTGACGGCGATAATGGGATTCATAGAAACGCTTCGTGGCCCGGCCCGGGATGACCCGGAGGCACAGGACAGGTTCCTCGGCATCATGGAGTGCGAGGCGAAACGTATGAACCGCCTGATCAGGGATCTGCTATCTCTCAGTAGGGTCGAGGCCGAGGAACGCCGTATGCCAACCGGGCATGTGGATGTGTCGTCGTTGGCGTCCTCGGTGGTGGAAAACTTCGAGGCGCAGGCGAAAGCGAAGGGAGTCGCGCTCGGGCTCTCGGGTACCGAGACTCCGGTTTACGTCCGCGGCAGCGCGGACCAGTTGATGCAGGTTTTCACCAATCTGATGGAGAACGCCCTTAAATACGGTGGTGACAGAACGAATGTCGAGGTTACGACCCGGAGTTCTGACCCGGAACTTCACTGTTCGGCGGTCCATGTTACCGTCCGGGATAACGGTGATGGAATCGATCCTCGGCACATTTCCCGGCTAACCGAGAGATTCTACCGGATTGACACCCACCGCTCGCGGGAAACGGCCGGAACGGGGCTAGGTCTCGCAATCGTCAAGCACATCCTTAACAGGCATCGGGGCCGTTTATCCATCAGAAGTGAGCTTCGAAGCGGCAGTAGCTTCGCCGCCGTTCTTCCATTGAGCGAGGAATGAGAATGCGCGGAACCCCGGTATCATCGTATCCGCAGGAAACCGCTCTTCGGGTGCAGCTGAGTCCGGCACACTTCTTTACGTATATCGCCATTGGCGCAGCAGGGCGACCGTCCCGGCATCGCATCTGGGGCCCGGCATTGTCATAAATGTTTTACAAAACCTTCACATAAATACCTTGAAGCGACGTCATTGAGAGCCACACGTCGAGGACCGACCGATTTCAGTTCGCGCCTCGGAACTCAATCTAAGGAGTAATATATGTCTCTCAACAAACTCGCCGTTTCGGCCGCCTTGGTCGCTGGGGTCGCGGCTACGACCGCAAGTGCCCGTGACCAGATCCGGATCGTGGGCTCGTCCACGGTGTTTCCCTTCTCGACCGCCGTTGCCGAGCAATTTGGCAGAACAACCGATTTCCGGACACCGGTTGTCGAGTCGACCGGCTCGGGCGGAGGCTTGAAGCTGTTCTGCGCCGGCGTTGGAACGGAACATCCCGATATCACCAACGCGTCACGCCGCATGAAGAAGACTGAGTTCGCGCTATGTTCGGACAATGGAGTTACCGAAATCACGGAAGCCGTTGTAGGCTATGACGGTATCGTGGTTGCGAACGCCAAGTCCGGACCGGACTTCTCGGTAACCCGCGAGCAGTTGGTGATCGCGTTGGCCGAGAACGGTCCGAAGCCCATGGCCTGGGACGAGGTCGATCCGTCTCTGCCCGCCATCAGGATCGAGGTTCTCGGCCCCCCACCGTCGTCGGGAACGCGCGATGCCTTCGAGGAGCTCGTGATGGAAGAGGGCTGCGAGAATACGGACATGGTCGACTGTGACGGCGTTTCGGTTCGCTCCGACGGGGTTTGGGTCGACGCGGGTGAGAACGACAATCTCATCGTGTCGAAGCTTGAGGCAAATCCGAACGCACTGGGCGTCTTCGGGTTTTCCTTCCTTGATCAAAACGCGGACGCCATCAAGGGTACCAATGTGGACGGTGTCGAGCCGACTTTCGAAAACATCGCCGCGGGTGACTATCCCGTGTCACGTTCGCTCTTTTTCTATATCAAGAACGCCCATGTCGGCGTGATTCCGGGAATTGCGGAATACGCGTCGGAGTTCATGTCCGAGGAGGCGGCCGGTGACGAAGGTTATCTGGTCGACAAAGGCCTGATCCCGCTGCCGCCTGATATGTTCGCAACTGTGTCGGGCAACGTGAATAACCTCACCCCTTTGACCGGAAACGAGTGGAACTGATCCACGAGTCGACGACTGAACGGGCAGGGGGGCCATACCCCCTGCCTCCCGTCACGTTTCTGTACGGGGTTCGCCGATGACCGCCATTTTGCTCGCATTCGTCGCCGTCGCAGCGGGGGCGGCATTCCTGATCTCGCGACAGCGCGCGAATGGCTTGGTCAGCGGAAACGGCGTCTTACTTCACTCTCGTCCAGTCTATCACGGGCTTCACAGCCTTCTATGGGTTCTGATGGTCGGCGTTGGTTCGGTCGTAGTCCTGACAGTCGTACCGGCCATTATCATCGACGCCACGCTGATGGCGCGTATAGCGGACGCGCTTCCCGATCAACCGATCATCGCCCAGGAACTCGTGCTGTCGGACGCCAAAGCGATTGCGGCCAGTGGCGTCGCATCGACGACCGATGACCTCAGATACGCGATTTCGGCCGACTACGATGGCATGGCCTCTTTCTGGGGCTGGATCCGGGCGGCGTTGGTAATCGGCGGAACTACCGCCGCCGCGCTGCTGACCCTGCGCGGCGTAGGCGTCGGCGCGAGGGCCCGGAACCGGGTCGAGGCCGTGATCCGGGTTCTCCTCGCCTGCATGGCCACCATCGCCGTTCTTACGACCGTAGGGATCGTTCTTTCCCTGATATTCGAGACATTATCATTCTTCGACAAGATAGGCTGGCGGATCGACAAGTTTCTGTTTGGGGCTACCTGGTCTCCGCTTTCGGGTGTCCACACCGGGCATCTGGACGCTGACAAGGTGGGGGCCATTCCACTGTTCGCCGGAACGCTGATGATAACCCTAATCGCGATGCTGGTCGCCGTTCCTGTAGGTCTGTTCGCCGCGATTTACCTTTCCGATTTCGCGGACAGGCGGGTGCGCGGCTTCGTCAAGCCGATGCTCGAGATTCTGGCCGGGATCCCGACGGTGGTCTACGGTTTTTTCGCCGCGATCACGGTGGCGCCTTTCCTGCGCGGCACCGGGGAAAGCTTCGGATTGTCCATTGCAAGTGAATCGGCTCTGGTCGCGGGTATCGTGATGGGCATAATGATCATTCCCTTCATTTCCTCGCTTTCCGATGATGTCATCAACGCGGTGCCACAGAACCTGCGCGACGGCTCTTACGGGCTTGGCGCGACCAAGGCGGAAACCATGCGCCTGGTGGTCCTGCCGGCGGCTTTGCCCGGGATAGTCTCGGCTGCGCTGCTGGGTTTCAGCCGGGCGGTGGGAGAGACCATGATCGTGGTTATGGCGGCCGGTCAGGGCGCAAACCTGACCGCGAACCCGCTTGAGGCCGTGACCACGGTGACCGTGCAGATCGTCATGCTGATCACGGGCGATACCGAGGCGGCCACGGCGGCCGGACCCGCTTTCACCCTCGGATTCACCTTGTTCTGCGTGACTCTTCTGATGAACGTCGCGGCGCAGCGGCTCGTGCGCAGATACCGCGAACTCTATGATTAGGGGGGCGCGATATGGTTGATGGTACCGCTGGCGCGATTTCAGCCGGGCTCGCGGGTGGGGCCTCGGTTCGCAGGCGTCGTAACGCGGAACTGCGGCTTAAGGCTTATGGTATAACCGCGATCCTGGTGGCGGGCCTGGCACTGTTCAGTCTCCTTGGTTCAATCCTGTACCAGGCATGGGGTGCGGTTAAGGAAAACTACCTAACGATTCCGGTGACACTGGAGGCCGAACGGATCGATCCGGACGGCACCGGCGATCCGGGCGTGATTTTGCGCGGTGGTTTCGGGACGCTGACAAAGGACGCGCTCAAGACCCTTTTTCCGGACGTCACTGACCGAAGCGCCAAACGAGAACTCTATGATATCGTCTCGAGTGGAGCGCCGTTCGAGCTTGCCGAGATGGTGGCGTCCAATACCGAACTCGTGGGACAGACGGTCAATTTCAGATTTCTCGCTTCAGACGTCGCTGACCTGTATCTGAAAGGCAGCTTCGGGGGACTGAGGGAAGTCGAGACCCGCGGGTTGGTCTCGGTGTTCGTCAATGGCGGCGAAGCCGTTATTTCCTCATCCGTGAATGACTTCGCGAGTCTCGTGAGCGAGGTCAAGAACCTTTTGATCGAAGACGCGAAGCGCCTGCGCATTCAGGCCGCCCGCCAGAACAATGCCGTTCGGGTTTTCGAGCGGCGCGTCTCCAGCGCCGCAGGGGATCAGGAACTCACTGAAGCGGAACGGAGCAGGGATGCCGCGGCAGCCAGGCGTGATGGATTGATTCAGGAGGCGGAAGATCTTGAGGCACGCGCAAAAACGGTACTCGGGTCCGAGAGGCTTGACAGGGACAATCGCTCAATCCTGATGCGCGCCGCCGATGGCTGGCTCAAGATAACCGAGATTGACGCAACGCATGCCGAGGGGAAAGTCATCGTCGCTCCATCCTCAGACCTGGAAAACAGCCCGGACTGGTCTCTGTTCATTACGGATCTTCCCGAAGCGTCCAGAAAGGTGTCCGATACGCAGATCGTGGCGATCGAGCAGCTCAAGGCGTCCGGTGCGGTTGAAAGCGTCTTCAACTGGCGCTTTTTCTCGTCGGGAGATTCCCGCGAGCCGGAACTCGCCGGCATATGGGGTGCGGTTGTGGGATCGTTCTGGACGATGCTGGTGACATTCCTGCTCGCCTTTCCGGTCGGGGTTGCGGCGGCGATCTACCTGGAGGAATTCGCGCCCAGGAACCAATTCACCGACCTGATCGAGGTCAACATAAACAATCTGGCGGCGGTGCCATCCATAATCTTCGGTCTTCTGGGGCTCGCCGTATTTCTCGGCGTTTTCGGCGTTCCCCGTTCGGCACCCCTCGCGGGCGGCATCGTTCTGGCGTTAATGACCCTGCCGACGATCATCATCGCGGCCCGCGCGGCGATCAAGGCGGTGCCGCCGTCGATCCGTGAGGCGGCCCTCGGGGTAGGGGCGTCGAGGATGCAGACCACGTTCCACCATGTGCTGCCGCTGGCGATGCCGGGCATCCTTACGGGGACAATTATTGGCATGGCCCAGGCGCTCGGCGAAACGGCACCCCTGATCATGGTCGGCATGGTGGCTTTCATCGTTGACGTGCCAAGCGGCATCACCGACAGTGCCACCGTACTGCCGGTTCAGGTGTTCCGCTGGTCGGACTTTCCCGAGCGCGCCTTCGAGGCAAAGACCGGAGCGGCGATCGTCGTGCTGATGCTTTTTCTCGTGGCGATGAATCTGCTGGCGATCGTTCTGCGACGCAGATTCGAGCGCCGCTGGTAAGAGGCGGATGTGGAAATGTACGACGACAGTACGGAAGACGGAGCGGTGGGCATGAAGGACGTTAAGCTGCGCGCGCGTGGGGTCGACGTTTATTACGGTGTGGCGGCGGGCGTCAAGTCCCAGGACATCGCCGGGACCAAAGGGGTGGTTCATGCGATCAAGGGCGTGAACGTCGAGATCACGCCCCAGACCGTGACCGCGTTCATCGGTCCCTCGGGGTGCGGGAAGTCCACATTCCTACGCTGTCTCAACCGGATGAATGACACTGTTGACGGTGCTCTCGTTACCGGAGAGATCACGCTCGACGGCGAGGACATTTACCATCATAAAGTGGATCCGGTTCAGCTGCGCGCACGGGTCGGAATGGTGTTCCAGAAACCCAACCCGTTTCCCAAGTCCGTTTTTGACAATGTCGCTTACGGCCCCAGGATACATGGGCTGGCGCGCGACAGAGTGGAACTGGCGGGTATAGTGGAGCGGTCACTTCGCCAGGCGGCCCTTTGGGATGAGGTCAAGGACTATCTTGACAGGCCCGGAACGGGGCTATCGGGAGGTCAGCAGCAGCGCCTTTGCATCGCGCGGGCAATCGCCACAATGCCCGAAGTCCTGCTGATGGACGAGCCGTGCTCGGCATTGGATCCGATCGCCACAAGCCAGATCGAGGATCTGATCGAGGGTCTTCGGAAGGACTACACGGTGATCATTGTCACGCATTCGATGCAGCAGGCGGCCCGCGTGAGCCAGCGCACGGCCTTCTTCCATCTCGGTGATCTGGTTGAATTCGGTGACACGTCGCAGATTTTCGAGAACCCGCAGGATCCCAAGACGGAAAGCTATATTTCCGGCCGCATAGGGTAGGGGGCATGATGCAGGAAAGGCATATTTCGTCCGCTTTCGACCGTGATCTGGAGCAGCTCCAGATTCTTCTCATGAAGATGGGGGGACTGGTCGAGAGTTCCATAAGTGATGCGACGGGCGCACTGATGAACGCTGATGAGGAACTGGCCAGCAAGGTTCACGCGACGGACGAGACCATCGATCAGTTGGAGGAGGAGATCAACCAGCATGCCGGGCGCATCATCGCCCTGCGCTCTCCCGTCGCGAGTGACCTGCGCACGGTATTGACGGTAATGAAGATCTCATCGAACCTTGAGCGGTGCGGTGACTATACGAAAAACCTCGCAAAGCGCACGACCGCACTGGCGCATATGCGTCCGGTTGACGAAGCCGGCCCAGGACTGCGGCGTATGGCGCGTGAGGTCGGTATGATGCTCAAGAGCGCGCTTGACGCCTTCATTCAGCGCGATGCGGACCTAGCGGAAGAGATCAGGCTTCGCGACGACGATCTGGACAGGATGTACAACGCGGTGTTTCGCGAACTCCTCACGCATATGATGGAGGATCCGCGCAACATCACGGCCTGCATGCATCTTCATTTCATCGCGAAGAACATGGAGCGTATGGGCGATCACGTAACCTCGATCGCCGAACAGGTGATCTATCTCGTTACCGGCGAGCGTTCAGGGGACGCACGTCCGAAAAGTGACCGAACCGCTTTCGACGTTACCGAATGAGCTGATCGATGCCTGCGCTGAAGCCCAGAATTCTGGTTGTCGAGGATGAGCCCGCTCAGCGGGAGGTTCTGATCTACAATCTTGAGTCGGGAGGTTTTGATGTCGTGCGGGCCGAAACGGGCGACGAGGCGCTTCTGCTTGTCGATGAGGAACGGCCTGACATCGTTATTCTTGACTGGATGCTGCCCGGCGTATCGGGCATCGAGATATGTCGGCGGCTGAGACTGCGGTCCTCTACGCGGAACGTACCCATCATCATGATGTCGGCGAAGTCGGAGGAGGTGGATCGTGTTAGGGGGCTTGAGACGGGAGCGGACGACTATGTGGTGAAACCGTTCTCCATAGCGGAGATGATCGCCCGTGTCCGCACCCAGCTCCGACGTACGCGACCCGCGACAGTAGGTCATCACCTGGAGTTCAGAGACATCGTACTCGACCCCGAGACCTATCGGGTGACCCGCGCCGGCGCGCTTCTCAAACTTGGGCCCACCGAATTCCGGCTGCTGTCGACATTCATGGAGCGGCCCGGCCGCGTCTGGAGCCGCGAACAACTGCTGGATATCGTTTGGGGTCGGGAGGTCTATGTGGACACACGGACGGTTGACGTCCACATCGGAAGGTTGCGCAAGGCCCTGTGCAAAAAGGGAGGTGACGACCCTGTTCGCACGGTGCGTGGCGCCGGATATGCCCTGGGATGAAACGCTTTCACCGCCGGACGGCCGGGCCGCGCAAGGATGGGGGGCGCACGAGAATCGAGGCTCGTCGGATACCGTATGTTTATCGCATAAGTTATATTATGTTAAGTCACTGGAAGCGAATGTTATCCCATGGTTAACATCCTTCGCTGGATTTTGAGCTGATTTGGGTTGAAATGTAGTGCCATATTTTTCGGTATGACCCTCGAACGCCGCGAAAAACCACGCCATAATCCCGCACATGTTCATTCGTCAGATAAAAACGGGAACCGCCGGAGACGGCTCCCAGCGGCAATTCCCGCTAAGTTTCTTTCCCCTGTATCTACAGTTACTTACGGCCCGCAGCTAAATTATTTTTCGCAGAATCTCAGTGCCGAGTCGACAGGTTTTCAGCCATGGGAAGAGCAGGATTCAAGCATGTTTACAATGGTTTCAAGCTTGCAAGGCCGCCCACCTCCCCGCGGACGAGTTTAGCGGGAATTGCTGCCGTATAGCCGCAGATCGTGGCGGAATGGGAATCCATCCATGCTGATATCCTTGAGGTTTTTGAGATCCGGGAACAGGCTGACCCTGGAGAACATGCTGACGCCGGTGACAAGGACAAAGCGGACATGCTCCGCGCTGCCCTTGATGATGCCGTAGACACCGCGCAGCGTCTCCCGGTTGGCCCGCGGGCCCGTGCCGGATCACCGAGCGCATGAGGGATGGGCTTGTCATACTCATCGACAAGTATCACAACGCGCTGCCCTGTCGCCAACAAACCCGACCGAAGCCGTGATGCCGACTCTCCGTGTTCCTGTGGGCGGAAATGGACATGGATCGATACAGAGACCGATACAAACCCGCTCCGGCGGGCGCTGTCCGGGTGCCAGGAATAAGATCAGTCAGAGCGAGTCCCACAAATCTGAACCGCACCCGGCCGGTTATGGATGTCCAGCCCCCGGAACATCGTCTCCTGCCCTGTGAACAGGGCCTTGAGCGTGTCCACCAAGAGGCTCTTGCCGAAGCAGCGCGGACGGGAGAGGAAGTAATGGTGGCCACTCTCCACCAGTTTTCGGATCAGTGGGGTCTTGAATTTATCCGAGGGATTGGAATAATGATGGCGCTCTGGGGCAAGATTGGTAACCTTAACGGTAAGCTTGGAGCCGGATAAATCGTAATCTTGCCGAATTCGGGGGTTAGCGGCCATGAGTTCGCGGTCTTTCGCCGAAACACCCCTGCGATCTGCGGAGGATATTTGTCGCAATGTCACTGGAAAGGCAATTATCGGCCCTGATTTCCGGATTTATCCGGGTACGTGAACTTCAGGGATCCCATCTCATCCACTGGCCACCGAGATCGGCGGAGAACGACCCTGAGGAATTGCAGCGGGCCGCTTTCAATACTGAACGCAGCCTTCAAGGGCACTTAGACGCGAGTCCCCCGGTGTTCCCGGGAATCTCGCCTTACCAGATGAGCCCTGGGTGCTTTGCAGGGAGTTTTTAAGACGGTATGACAGACACCTTAGCTTCAAATGTTCATCCGAATGCTAACGGGCAAGGCGCAGGACGTGCGCCGTCGGAGCTGTCGTTTCTGAACGCCCTTCCCTATTTTGTCTCCATCGGGATTTTTCCGCTGGTGGCCGCGGCGACCATCTACGGAGGGTGGTGGCTTGCCGGTCCGTTCGTCTTTCTTTGGATTTTCGATCATTTTGAGACCGCGTTTGGCACCGACGAACTGAATTTCGATCCCAATCAGCAAGGCGGCCAACTGTTCGGATACAACCTCGCCGTCTGGAGCTGGGTGGCGCTATACCCAATAACGTTCGTGTTTGCGTTCAGCCAGGTTTTCGCGACTGGCCATCTTGCCCTTTGGGAAGATATCTTGATCGTACTCGCTTTGGGCGGTATGGCTCGGCTGACGCTGAATGTTGGCCATGACATGATGCACCGGCGCACTTGGGTTGAACGCCGCATCGGCGAGATCGTCATGGCGTCCGTTTCATTTCCACAGGAAATCACCGAACATGTGTATGTCCACCATGCACATATTGGCACACCGGCGGACGCTGTATCCGCACCGAAGGGTCAGAGCTTCTGGCAGTATCTTCCCAAATCCGTGTTTCGTAGCTACCGCGACACCTGGATCGTGGAGCGGGACAGGCTAGCTCACCGTCGCTTGCCGGTCTGGCACTACACGAATCCGGTCTGGCGCTATATTCTCGAAACCGCAGCATGTTACGCGCTGGCCTATTGGATCGGCGGCGCTTGGGGCTTGCTAGTCTTCATGGCCATCTGCGCCATGGGAATATTCCAGTTAAGGATGGTCGACTACATCCAGCACTACGGACTGCAGCGCATACGTCTTCCCGGCCGCCGGTTCGAGCGGGTGCGTCCGCGGCATTCCTGGAGCGTTGCCTACAAGTTGCCGAACTGGTTCTACTACAATGCGCAGCGCCATGCGGACCACCATATGTCCGCGACGCGGCTTTACCCCTTGCTCCAGCACTCCGGGCCCGACGAAGCGCCGCAGCTTCCTGGAAGTTATTCGGATATGGGCAACCTCGTTCTCCGTCCAAAGCGCTGGTTTGAGAAGATGGATCCGCTGGTCGATCAATGGCGCGCGCTTTTCTATCCCGAAATCGATGATTGGAGCGCATATGATAGCGCAGCGTATTTGGCGCGCCCTGACTCGTACGAGGAAATAGATGAAATTCACCGTGCGGCACCGCGTCTGGCAGCCTGGATCAACCGTGACCCGAACCTGCTCGACAGCCTCCGGAGCAGAGAGTTTACCGATCTCGACCTGCCGGAAGGTTTCGGACCCGACCCTGAGTTTGAGACGCAGGCCCGACGTGGCCTAGCGCGCGCCTACTGGAATTATGAACTCAACGTCACCGAAATGCAAGCGATGATCGCGGACGTGCCAGTGCGTAACGTTCGGGAAGCGACGGAGGCCGCCCGCAACTG
>JAPOUP010000271.1 GCA_026708635.1 Rhodobacter sp. | reverse complement strand
AAATTCAGGGGACACGTGATCCTTCTGCTTGGTTAACCGTCCCCGAAGCTTTGCGTTTTCGCAGAGAGAATTATTGGCAGGAAGTATCTAGGGCCTGTTCCGACCTAGCCTATGAAACAGCGGAGCGCCTCTACGAAATTTGCGGATCGAAACCTATCGCGGCTCGCGAGTTTTCGGCGCCCCAGATGGTGTCCATTCCCATACCTGCTCCCGACAGTGCCTGGTTTCAAAGGATGTTGTATGAGCAGTTTCGGATCGAAATACCTGTCGTACCTTGGAAAGGTCAATCTTTCCTGCGTTTGTCGGTTCAGTGTTACAATACAAAAGCAGAGATGGACTTATTGGTTGAAGCAGTTATTTCAGTACTGAATTCAGCGTGATTGGAGGTACTCCTCAAGTTGCTCGAAGGTTTAACCGAAATGAACCTGCCCCGGTCTGTTTTTTAGGGGAGAAGCGTGCGGGCGATCAGGTTTCCCCGGAAGGATGCGCCGGCAAGCATGATGCCTGCGGAGGGAATGGACACCCATCCCGTTACCTGTCATATGCTGTGGAAGTGCGGCGATACCCATGCGTGGCCGTTACGTGCCTCCCTTCGGGATGAAAGCCTGTAACCACTCATTCCGATCGAGAATATTGGGATAGTCCGGATGCTCATGGAAGGGATATATGTTCACTGGCATAATCACCGACATCGGTGAGGTATTGGAGACGGAGCGGCGCGGTGACCTCCGCGTCAGAATCCTCACCGGATTTGACGTCGAATCCATTGACGCCGGGGCCTCAATCGCCTGTGACGGAACCTGTTTGACCGTGGTTTCGACAGGTTCGGTCGGAAACGGGGCGGAGTTGCGGAACTGGTTCGAGGTAGAGCTTAGCGCCGAAACCCTGTCCGTTACCCGTTTCGGACGCCAGAAGCTGACGGAGGGCATGCGGCTGAATCTCGAGCGTGCGTTGAGGGTGGGTGATGAACTCGGCGGACATATCGTTTCCGGTCATGTTGACGGGGTAGCGGAGGTGATTTCGGTTCGACCGGAAGGCGACAGTCTTCGCGTTGAGTTCGGGGTGACCGAGAGGCTTGCGGAATTGATCGCTCCGAAAGGTTCCGTGGCGCTTAACGGTACGTCTTTGACGGTGAACGACGCGGTCGGTCGCCGCTTCGGCGTAAACATCATACCTCACACCCGTGAAGTAACGACTTGGGACAGAGTGGCTGAGGGGGATTGGGTCAACATAGAGGTTGACATGCTGATGCGCTACGTGGCCCGGTTACAGGGTATCGGTTCAATTTCGGACAGTCCCGTTAAGTGATTGAATGACTTAATTTACAAGTCAACGGATCGGGGTGACTGGGTCCGGCGCGTTGACCGGCCCTCGCCCGAGGATCGCGTTCCCCTCCTTAGTGAATCCTGCCATTGCCGGAGCGCCGGAAAGATTTATGCAGTTATCGCTCGTTCGACCCAAATCCCCGGGGTCGCATCGGTTGAATGACGCTGGCGGATAGGTCACCGACGCGATAACAGGCTCTTGGATCCAAGGGACGCAGCTATGGTCGACGGAAAGGATAGCCACTATCGGGACGCGGTCTCGTCGATTGACGAGATAATCGAGACCGCGCGTAATGGACGGATGTTCATTCTCGTCGACCACGAGCATCGTGAGAACGAGGGTGATTTGGTGATCCCGGCGCAGATGTGTACGCCGGATGTGATAAACTTCATGGCCACTTATGGGCGTGGTTTGATCTGCCTGTCGCTTCTGGGCGAGCGGATCGATGCGCTCGGCCTGCCATTGATGGCCGCATACAATTCGAGTCGCCACGAGACGGCGTTCACCGTCTCGATCGAGGCCCGCGAGGGTGTGACCACCGGCATCTCGGCATATGACCGTGCCCATACGGTGGCGGTTGCCATCGATCCGTCGAAAACGGGTGCCGACATTTCCTCTCCCGGCCATGTCTTTCCGTTGCGGGCCCGTGATGGCGGCGTTCTGGTAAGGGCCGGTCACACCGAGGCCGCGGTGGATATCGCCAGACTTGCGGGCTTGAACCCTTCCGCCGTGATCTGTGAGATAATGAATGATGACGGCTCGATGGCCAGACTTCCCGATCTTGTCACCTTCGCCCAAAGGCACGGATTCAAAATCGGTACGATTTCCGATCTCATTGCTTACCGCCGTCGTAACGATAATCTGGTGAGGGTAACGGAAGAGAGGCGGATCCAGTCTGAATTCGGCGGCGAATGGCAGATGCAGGTGTATACCGACGAAACCCAGGGCTCTGAGCATATCGTATTGATAAAGGGAGATCTTTCCGGAGACGAACCTGTTTTGGTCCGTATGCACACATTGGATCCTATGCTGGATGTCGTCGGTGTCGGAAATCCAGGCCGTAGCTGTGAGTTCGGCTGCGCCATGAAGGAAATCGCGAAACAGGGTAGGGGTGCGCTAGTGCTCCTTCGCGATACCCATATGAAACTGGTCATGGAAGACGACGCCTCGCCGCAGACATTGCGGCAATACGGGCTTGGTGCGCAGATATTGAGTTCTCTCGGTCTTTGTCGGCTGATTCTGCTGTCCAACTCGCCGACACCCAAGGTGGTCGGGCTTGAGGCCTACGGGCTGTCGATCGAAGGCACCCGCCGGATTCCCCTGGGATGAGATGATGGCCCGTGCCGAGAAACATCGTGTCCTTCCGTCTCCCGAGTTTGACGGGCCCGTGAGGATCCTCATCGTTGTGGCACCTTTCTACAGCGCAATCGCTGATGAGTTGTTGAAGGGTGCCTCAAACGTCCTCGATGGAGCGGGCGTGACATACGAGATAGTTAATGTCCCCGGCGCTCTGGAGGTGCCCCAGGCAATCGCAATCGCGCACGGGCTGGGCGATTTCGACGGATATGTGGCTCTTGGATGCGTCGTTCGGGGCGAGACGACCCATTATGAAACGGTTTGCAACGATAGTTCGCGAGCCTTGGCAATGTTGGGATTGCAGGGCTGTTGCGTCGGCAACGGAATTCTGACCGTTGAGGACCTTGGCCAGGCCGAGGTTCGGGCTGACGCTTTCGGTCAGGACAAGGGAGGTGACGCCGCCAAAGCCGCGCTCCACCTTATCGCGCTCGCCCGCAAGTGGGGTAAGCGGGATGGCGGCGTCGGATTCAGGCTCGGCGACGGAGGCGATGGTGCCCTTGGCGGAATCGAGACTGGATGAAAATCTCTCCGGGACAGCGGAGGAAGTCGGCCGCACGGCTCTACGCGCTGCAGGCCCTTTTCCAGATGGAGGTCTGTGACCAGAGCGTTGACGCCGTCTGCCGCGAGTTCGAGGAGTTTAGGTTCGGCGACGCTCCGAATGGCGGAGAGCCTGTCGCCCCCGACGTGGTTCTGTTCCGTGGCCTGATTGAGCATGCGGTGAATTTCCAGGCGCGGATTGACCAGATGGCAAATCGTGCGCTTGCGGAAGGGTGGCCAATCGACAGGATCGATCCGACGTTGAGGGCACTTTTCCGGGCTGCGGGTGCGGAACTTATCGGAATTGGGACGGCGCCCAAAGTCGTGATCAGCGAGTTCATCGAAGTGGCCAAAGCTTTTTTTCCTGACGGAAAGGAGCCGAAATTCGCCAATGCCGTTCTTGATCGGATGGCTCGAGAAGCTCAGCCCGAAGCCTTTTGAGGGAGAGTTCGAGAACCGGTGGACTTGATCCAAAATACCGCGCTCGGGAACCAATCCCCGAAGAAAGCGGCGGGACCGCAGGCGACCGTAGAGGGATTGAGTTCCCGAGAACCTGAATTTACAGGTGGGCGCCGGATGACGAGACCAAGGACCCGCCAGAGCCAGCCCCCTCGGAATTGAGTAAGGCCAACGGAACAGGCCTCTTACGAGAAGAGCAGAACCCGCCGCAACCGTAGATACGTCATACGTGCTGGATGGACAAGCGGTGCTTGGGCGGTAGAACCATCCCACGCTGTTTTCGGGAGATTGTGTTGCGATGTGGCGAAAGCCGCCCTTTCGATATCCAAAGTCATTGACGGTCAAGTCGAAATGGATTGGCGATGGCGGACGCGAAACGCGCCGCCATTGATGATGGGAGATGTCTGAACGTCATTGTCTCGGAAAATCTTTCGGCGTTTCAGGATATGCCCCGTTTGTTTTCTTCGCCTTCTTTCAGCCAAATCGAGATTCTGGGACACCAGTCACGTTTTCCATCCTCGGGAATGTCGACCGCTATCTTTGCCTCACTGGGGCTCGTTGACAATCATGACGCCACGACCCCGCTGGCGACGGGATGAAACCTCGTCGCGAAGCTCCCATTCGTCCCGTTGTAGCGCGTCGCGACTGCCTGGAACTCCCCCTTCTTCGCGAAAGGGATCTCCTCCGGATGCCGCCACTCATATGCTTCCCGGTCGCGCTCCCGGGGCGCCACCCGGTTCTGCCCTCGCTTGCGCTCGTCGGATGGAGGGCATATTGTTCACGCCAGTGCCGCCTTAGCTCAGTTGGTTAGAGCGCTGGATTGTGGATCCAGAGGTCCCCCGTTCGAGCCGGGGAGGCGGTACCACGCCATTGCGACTTAATGGCCTTGCCCCGATAGCGTCCTAAGGACTTTCCCGATTATCCTGTCACCGCCGATATTCTCGCGATCGGATGACCGGTGACGCCGGATGGCGACTCTCGAAATGCGGGTATTCACGAAATAGTAATGCCCTGAAACCGAAGTCGCGGTGCACATCGCGGGAGAAATATTCCAGAAACGGACGGCATGGTGTCTCTCGGCTTCACGGCCCGCCCGCGGAGGTCGTGAGATGTACCTATAGCCTTGGCCGATATCGAATTTACGCGGAAAGAGGACTATGGCGGAACACTCAGGACGCATCACGTTATGGGGAATTGAGGTATTCGTGGCGATTGCCGAGGAAGCGTCCATCAGCGCCGCCGCGAGGCGCTTGGGCGCGAGCCCATCCGCGGTCAGCCAGCAGCTGACCAATCTGGAGCAGGCACTCGGCACGGCGCTGCTTAACAGAAACGAGCGACCGATGAGTCTGACGCCGTCAGGGATCATGTTTCAGCGCAGGGCCCAAACGGTCCTTAACGAGGCGGCCCGGGCACGCGCCGAACTGGCGCAGCAGGACTCCTCCATGCTTGTGCGGCTGCGACTTGGAATGATCGAGGACTTTGAAAGTGGCGTCACGCCGCGGTTCCTGCGTGACGTGGCCGAGGAGTTCGGGAACTGCCAGCTTCTCCTGGAGACCGGCCCGAGTCACCGGCTGGTCGACAAACTCGACTCCCGTGCTCTTGACGTAATCGTTGCGGCGGACATGGGAGCCGAAGCCGGTTGGATGGAAGTCCACCCGATCCTTGAGGAACCGTTCCTTGCGGCTGTGCCCGAAGGCGCGATTCCAGACGGTGCGGATGTTCTCGATACGCTGAGCAAAATCCCGCTAATTCTGTACTCGGAGCGCCATTATATGGGGCGACTCATCGCGGCGCACCTGGCGCGGCAGAATCTCACTTTGAGTCATCGCTTCGAACTCGACAGCTATCCCGCAATCATGGCTCTGGTCGCGGCGGGCGCCGGATGGACAATCCTTA
The DNA here is from genome assembly GCA_026708635.1 of Rhodobacter sp. Taxonomy (GTDB): domain Bacteria; phylum Pseudomonadota; class Alphaproteobacteria; order Rhodobacterales; family Rhodobacteraceae; genus JAPOUP01. The sequence goes on along the minus strand of JAPOUP010000271.1, from coordinate 6,564 downwards.
CGCCTATGGGTTTTATGCATGCACATCGGTTCCGGGATCAAGCCCTGGCACTCCCGCTTCCGGTCGCGCCGCTGAAGCGCACGGTTTCATTGACCGCCCGCAGTGGCGTCCTGCAGCATATTCCCTCTGACATGGCCCGGAGACTGCGGGTTTTGGTGGATGAGCTTGTTGTCGGTCCATGCTTGGCGCGCATGCCGTGGCTTGCCGACAGTCTCAAGGTGTTGGAATGACGGGAGCGATTCCCAGTGGAGTTTCTTTCGTTCACTACCGGCATGTTATGGACGGGGGTTGCGGATCCTCATTGCGAAAACCCGGCGCGGAGGCGGTAATCCTGCGGTGCGACAGGCCTATCCCTTCCCCAAAGGATGGGCTGGACTCTTTGCCAGGCATCCGCCCGTGCCCGGGAGGCGGGGGACGTTTTGCATTGATGGTTTCGCAACGTTCTCCGCGCACAGGCGGCGTCGTGTAGGTTTGGAGCCCGGAACACCATTGCTTTCGCTCTCGGGGAGGGTGATGAAAGGAGGTGACGAGGCGCCATTCCGTGTCACCCGCCACCCATCCCCCATCATGTCGACGGAATTCCAGCATGGCTCGTCTATGGTTGGGGACTGGATCATCGGAGGAAGTCCCTGAGCCGGAATCCGCCGCCGTTATCTGTCTGTGGCGGCGGTCTTCGGTGACTTCACGTACTCGGCGGCCTTAACCAAGGTAGATGCGACCAGATCGCAGTCGGACCGGTCCAGTCGCGCGGGGAGACGCACATCGCAGGCGCGCATAAGCATCGCCCTGGTCTGGGGAAGATCGGGTGTTTGATCAAGAAAGCCCCAGTTCCAGAATGCCCGGGCGTTATCGGCCGAGAGCCCGAATACCTGCACCTTTACGCCTCGACGGTCCGCCGCGTTCTGGAACGCGCGTGCCTCCGGGTCGGAGAAGTGCAAGAGATTGAACTGAATGGAATCCGGTGCCCGGGATTCAGCGGGCAGCGGCGAGGGAACATGTAACCAGCTGGACTCATTGAGCCGTGACGCCACGTAGTCATGGTTTCGCTTTCCGTCGCGCACCCTCCGGGGGATCTCGCCGATCTGCGGCCTGATGACGGCGGCCGACAGATTGCTGATCCGCATGTTATATAGCGGTAGCCTGTTTTGCCAGTGGGCGAAACGCTCATGGAGCACCGGGTGTTTTTTCCAGTTGTGCTCATAGGCGCCGGACATGATGACCGCGCGGGCGATGATCTCGGAATCGTCTGTGACGAGCATTCCGCCCTCACCGGCGTTCAGGAGTTTATAGGACTGGAAGCTGAAACAGCCGATCTTGCCGAGTGTGCCTATGTTGCGTCCGTTCCATTTGGTTCCGAGCGAGTGGGCCGCGTCCTCGATGACAGGGACGCCGCGCGCGTCGGCAAGGGACATCACCGCATCCATATCGCTTGTGTGTCCGCGCATGTGGCTGATCATCACGGCGGCGACGTCCAGCGAAAGCTTGGACTCGAAGTCCTCCAGGTCAATTCGGTAATTTGACTTCGACTCAACCAGGACAGGAACGCAGCCGGCGTGAACGACCGCGGAGGGAACGGCGGCGAAAGTGAAGGCCGGAATCAGAACCCGCGCGCCGCCGGGCAGATCGAGTGCCCTGAGCGATAGAAACAGCGCCGCTGAGCAGGATGAGACCGCCAGCGCGTACCGCGATCCAAGGGCGGCGGCGAACTCACGTTCCAGAAGCGCCGCCGGACTTTCGTCGGTCGCGGTATACCGAAAGAGATCGCCGGTCTCGAGCATTCCGTTGATTTCGGTCTGTGCCGCCTTCGGGATCGGTTCCGCGTCATATACGCTGGGAGGGGCAGGCATATTCGAGAACTCCAAATATAGATTTCCGATTTTCGGTAAATAAACCGGAAACGATTTACCAGAAACAAATGGTCGCAGTGCCTGATGGGCCCGGGCTCATTGGGTCGCCGTAACGGGTGATCGGACGCGGAAGCGCCGCGTTCGGTCGGAATGGCGGGCATGTATCACCAGCGGGGATCTGACGTGAAATCTCCACGCCGCGCGTCCGGTTTCCGGAGGAGCGCCGAACCAGGCACTTCCGCTCGTTTCGGCGACCGTGTTACGGTGATTCAGGACAGCAATCCTCGTTCGGTTAGGACCTTCGGTCTCCGTTACGCCAACCGGAACTTCACCTGACTGTCGCGGGCGCTGTGGAATTGGCGGTCCCGCACTGGTGACATCCCTGGACAGCGGGCACCCCTTTTGGGGCTTCGCTCCCTGTGGTGGCGTTCCGGTGACCTTCGGAAGAATCACCGGGTCGTTAAATCCCGGAGACCTACACGCCCAGCCGGTCGCGAAGGGAATGCCATGCCATCGCAAGCGCCATCAGGGGTGGACGGATCGCGGCGGGCTTCGGTAGAGGCGCGGGCCGGACAGCGGCCATGATATCGAATCCATCACGATCTCCGCTTATCGCCTCGGCCATCAACCTGCCCGCGATTGTCGCGAGCGCGACGCCATGGCCGGAATAACCCGAAGCTGACCAGAGCCCCGGGCGGAGGCGAACGAAATCCGGCATCCGGCTGCGCGTGATGGCAAGCGTTCCGCCCCATGCATAGTCAATCCGTACGTCGCGTAGCTGGGGGTATATCCCGAGCATGGGTTTGCGGACAAGTTTCACGATGTCGCTCGGAAACCGGAAACCGTAACTCTCTCCGCCGCCGAATAGAAGTCGCCCGTCCTCCGACAGCCGCCAGTAATTCACCACGAATCTGCTGTCCGAAACCGCGATGTCGCGGGTAAGGATCTCCGATGCCCTGTGTCCCAGGGGTTCGGTCGCCACAATGAAATTGTTGACGGGCATGATACGCGACGCGACGCGGCGACTGAGGCCCCCAATGTATCCGTTGCAGGCCAGCACGGTCTGTTCCGCGCGAATCAGGCCATTCGCCGTCATCACGGTTCCGTTCCCTAACCTCAAGACTTCCGAGCGCTCGAATATGCGGGCCCCGGCGGTGGAAGCCGCTCGTGAGAGACCCAGCGCGAAGCGAAGCGGATGGAGATGGCCCGCGCCCCAGTCAATCATCCCGCCCCGAAACGAACCGGAGCCCACCAGTGACCGAATTCCGTCGCGGGAAAGCGGCTCGACCGCTTCATAACCATATTCCTGCCGTAGTTTGCGCACGTAGGCCTGGCTCATCCGCGCACCTCTTTCGGTCCAGTCCGCGCGTGCGATACCGTCCCGCCATGTGGCGTCGATCCCATGCTCGGACAGCAGGGTTCTGACCAGGGTCTTCGCGTCTTCACCGACGTTCCAGAGCTTACGGGCGAACTCGGTTCCGTAACGCTTTTCCAGATAGTTCTGGTCTCTGTGGTAGCCGGAGCACACCTGTCCGCCATTACGGCCCGAGGCGCCAAATCCCACCCGGTGAGCCTCGACAAGCGCCACGTCCAAGCCTGCCAGGGCAAGATGCAGCGCTGTCGATAACCCGGTGAATCCGCCCCCGACGACACAGACCTCGGCGCGTCTCTCGCCTTTCAGTTCGGGAAACGGTCGGTTCGGCTCCGCCGTGGCCGCGTACCAGCTATTGGGATACTCTCCGTGCCGGTCATTTATGTAGAGCAGATTCATACGTTCGGTGACGGGTATTGACGCTCCGCGGGCGAAATGACCTGCCGGGAGCCTTGATGCCGGAGATCCCTCTGTCCAGGACCTAGGCGGTGCGGGATTTCGGTTCCGGCCTGTACTGTGTACTGTATGGCTCTTGTCTCCGCGGTCTTTTGACCGTGAGCCGTCGATATCCTTTCTTCGGAGCGCGGGGATACACTGCTTCATTCCGGTTCGTGAGTCCATATCAAAAGTCGGTTCCTTTGGGTGCGGGACCGTACCGCGCTCCGTCCACAGGGCAAATATCCGCAAGGCAAATGGCGGTTTCAGGCGGCTTCCCTCAGATGCCCGCGGGGCGCGCCCGAACGCCACACGACGTCGCGGCGGTCCTCATGGGACCCAAATAGCCCCCCGAGCCAGCCCTGTCTGGCGGAAATTTCCCTACGGGCAGGATGCGCGCCGCCGCCGCGCCAACCGCGCGGGTTCGGGGGCGTCCCTTCGGGAGCCGGTGGCCGCGCTGTCCGCCAATGCGTTCATTCCGCCGATGGCGACATCTCCGGGAACAGGCTGGCCAATCCCTCAGGCGTTGCCGGACATATGCCGCGTTCGGTGATCAGTCCGGTGACCAAGCGGCCGGGCGTGACATCGAATGCCGGATTGCCGCCGGGGGTGCCGTCCGGAGAAACCTGAACGGCGGCGATTTCGCCGTCATCGGCCCTGCCATTGACGTGCGTTGTCTCGCGCGCGTCGCGCTCCTCGATAGGGATTTCGGCTATGCCGTCATCGACGGTCCAGTCAATGGTGGGTGACGGCAGGGCGACGTAGAACGGCACGCCGTTGTCGCGGGCCGCGAGCGCCTTGAGGTAGGTTCCGATCTTGTTGCAGACGTCGCCGCGCCGGGTTGTCCGGTCCGTGCCGGTGATCAGCATGTCGACCTGGCCTCGCTGCATCAGGTGCCCGCCAGCGTTGTCGGTGATGTAGGTGTGCGGTATGCCGTGGCCGCCGAGTTCCCACGACGTCAGCGCGCCCTGATTGCGGGGGCGCGTCTCGTCGACCCAAACATGGATCGGAATGCCCGCGTCATGCGCCTGATACATTGGGCTCGTGGCGGTGCCCCAGTCGACCGTGGCGATCCATCCCGCGTTGCAATGGGTCAGCAGGCGCACGGGCTCGCCTACCGGTTTCCCGGCCGCGATTTCACGGATCAACGCCAGGCCGTTCTCTCCGATTCGCCGGTTGATTTCGACGTCCTCGTCGGCGATCTCGTGAGCCAGCGCCAGCGCCGCCGCCGCGCGACCGGCTTCGGGAAGCGGGCGGAGCGCCGCGCGACAGCGATCCAGCGCCCATCGAAGATTGACCGCGGTCGGCCGCGTCCTCTCGAGAAGTGTCCACGCGGCATCGAGATTGCCGTCAGAGGGATCGTCGGCCATCGCCAGCGCCATGCCGTACGCGGCTGTCGCACCAATCAGCGGCGCGCCGCGCACCCGCATCTCTTGGATGGCGTCCGCGAAGTCCTGCATCCTTTCGACGCGCTGGACGCGCAATTCATGAGGCAGCCAGCGCTGGTCGATGATCTCCAGGACGCCCGCGCTCTCGCTCCACCAGAGCGAGCGGTAGTGCTTGCCATCGATTTTCACAGGAAATCCCTTTCATTGAACGATCGGGCGATTTCGCACACGCCAGCGCCGCCGGCCACGTCGCCATCGGCGTGGACCAGAGCCGCGCCCATCATGAGATTGCGCGCTTCCAGCCGGGCGCGAAGCGCGACATCCTCGATTTCCTCGAAATCGGCGTTATGGGCGAGCGTCAGGCAGCGCCGGTGCATCTCGATCCCGCATGTCGACCAGGCGTCCCGCCAGATGCCAGCCAGAACCGCCTCGCAGGCGGGCATGCTGTCGTGCCCCTGGTCCTCGAAAAGGGCTCTGGGGTAAAGCATTCCGCTTCGCTCGGTTGCCCATAGCCGCCGGAACTCGCTCTCGAACACCGCACAGCTTTCCTCGACGACGTCAAGTATCCACTCCTGGTACGAAGACGCGTCTTCGCCGCGATGGGCTGGCTGGCTGAAGTAGGCCATCAGGAAATTCGCGACCAGCATTCCGATGTCGAAGCCCATCGGCCCGTACTGCGCGAATTCTGGATCAATGGCGCGCGACCGTGTCGCCGTCGACATGATCGATCCCGAATGCAGGTCGCCATGCATCATGGTTTCCGTATTCGAGGCGAACCTTTGCAGCATCCGCTGGGCCTTGGTCTTCAGCTTGGCGTCGCCGCGCAGCCTGGCGACGACCGGATCAAGCCCTGCGGTGTGATTGTTCATTTCGGCGTCATGGTAGGGGTCCGTGAACACCAGCGCCTCGGTGATGGCCGGAAGCTCCACATTGCCCGAGAACAGGCCGACATCCGCCTTCTTGTCGGCGCTTTTCATCGACAGCTCGGAACCGCGAAACGCGGTTCGCGCGCAGAACTTGCCCACGAAGGAGGCGAGTCCCGCAACACGCTCGCCGTTGATCAGCTTCCGCCTCAGGACCACGTGGCGTTCCAGGAACTCCATCACGATCATTGCTTGCGGCTCGTCATAGTGGAGGACTTCAGGCACCGAACCGGGCGCGCGCACGGCCTGGCGGACCAGCGCATTGTGTTCGTGAAACGCGCGGTAGAGCGGCAGCGGCCAGCTCTCGCCAACCAGCCGGACGAAGGGAAGCGCCTGCTTGACGATGACTTTCCTGGAGGCGCCCGCGACGATGAACACTAGGTTGAGATTGCCGTCTCCCACTTCCCGCACCTTCCAGGAAGACGCGTCGCCGCCGATCTTGGACGCGATCTCGGCCACCCCTCCAAGGCGGTCGGGCAAGGTCTCGACGCTCAAGGCCCTGTAGTGCCGGCTTTCGGCCATCATGAATTTCCGTCTCGCGCAACCGGGGTTCAAGACTACCATCAGGGCGCTCAATTGCAAACTGGTTGACTATTGCG
>JAPOUP010000080.1 GCA_026708635.1 Rhodobacter sp. | reverse complement strand
ACGAATATGGTAGAAACATATGTGCCTTAAGGAAGGCGGCGATGTCACGATCGGGAAATGCGCCATCATGACTCGATCCGGGGGCTGTCGCACATAGGCACCCGGCTCCGTGGTCCGATCAGGCGGGCCCGATGCAGCTGCCCCACATTTTTTGCGTGGCATTTCCGTACCGGCCCGTCCGCCCCGGCCTAGCGCGGGCGCATGCGATTATACAAAATCGGATCATCGGCCACCAAAGATTGACCACGTGGAACGACATGAAACTCACCCAATTCAAAGCGCTCACATTTGACGTCTACGGCACGTTGATCGACTGGGAAAGCGGGATGATCGCTGCCCTGAGAAAACTGACCGACCGCCTGCCACAAAAGCTTGGCCGCAACCAGATTCTCGAGGCTCACGCCTTTCATGAATCGACGTCGCAACGGCTCACCCCAACAAAGAGCTATTCCATGCTTCTTGCGTTGGTCCATAAACGGCTCGCCGAGGAATGGGAAATCCCGGTCGACTGGAACGAATGCGTGGAATACGGCCAATCCGTCAAAGGCTGGCCCGCGTTCCCCGATAGCGCCGAAGCGTTGCGGTATCTAAAGCGTCACTACAGGCTTGGGGTGCTATCGAACACGGACAACGAGAGTTTCGCCCACTCAAACGCAAAGCTCCATGTGGAGTTTGACGCCACGTTTCTGGCGTCCGATATGGGAAGCTACAAGCCGGACCGCCGAAATTTCGATTACATGATTGAAAACCTCGCGCGCCGTGGCATCGAGAAACATGAAATCCTGCATATCGCTGAGAGCATGTTCCATGACCACGTTCCGGCGAGGGCGTGCGGCATCGCGAACTGCTGGATTTACAGGCGTCACGCTGAGGAGGGATTCGGTGCGACGATGGAGCCCGCCGAAATGCCCGGTTACGACCTGATGTTTCACTCACTGGCCGACCTGGTGAAAGCGCACCGCACGGAATTGGCTTCGCGATAGGGGATTGGCGAACCACCTTTCGCAGAACTTAGGGCGTTCTCCGTAAGGTGCGTCATTCCAGATGGAGTCAATCCACGTCCGGACGCATCATAACCACGGCGGCGCAAACCGCGGGGAAACGGGGCATCGCAAAGTCCCGAATCAAACCGAACGGTACGACGGGATGCATCGACCCAAAGCGGGCCCGAGACGTGTTGGCGTCAAGCGACCCGGAAACTCTGCACCCCTACCCAACGCGGGCGGAGCGGGCGGCAAACACTTCACCAGAACGAATTGATACCCGGCGCCGCCGAAGTGGACATTTACCGAAACGCCGCGAGTACGGAGCGGAATGGAGCCGGGAGTAACCACTTGCGCCGGTCTTCCGCCGCTCCTAACGTAACTGCCTAGCCGTTTCGATCACACCCGGTGGAAATTTCCGGAAGCGCCCGATGAAACCCTCGGACAGTCATACCGAAGAGGTCAAGCGTATACGCGACCGCCTCAAACTGCTGGATTCCGAACGGGCCAAGCTGAAAGGCCGGCTCGTGGAATTGACGGAAAGACCTTCCGTTGATCTGAAGGAGGTCGACGGTGCCCGCATCGTAACGAACCGCTCCCCAACGCGGGACAAGATCGCGCTTTTCCGCACCCTTTTCGCCGGGCGGGTGGATGTCTATCCCAGACGCTGGGAGAACGTCGCGAAAGGCAGGACAGGCTACGCACCTGTCTGTGCCAACGAATGGAAACACGGTCTCTGCCGCAAGCCTGCCGTATCGTGCGGTCTCTGTTCCAATCAGAAATTTCTCCCGGTAACGGACGCAACCATCGAAAGCCATCTGCGGGGTCACGCCACCATTGGCATCTATCCAATGCTGCCTGACGATACCTGCCGATTTCTCGCGGCCGATTTCGACAAACGGACATGGTACCGCGACGCGGACGCTTTTCTCGCGGCCTGTAAGGCGAAGGATGTTCCGGCGGCGCTGGAACGCTCGCGCTCGGGAAACGGTGCGCATGTCTGGATATTCTTCCAGGAACCGGTCCCCGCCGGCCTGGCCCGCCGCCTGGGAACGCACCTTCTCACCGAGGCCATGGACCGATACCCTGACATTGGCTTTCGGTCCTATGATCGTTTCTTTCCGAGTCAGGATACGATGCCGCAGGGCGGTTTCGGGAACCTGATCGCGATGCCACTCCAAGGTGGCCCCAGAAAGGACGGCAACAGTCTGTTCCTGGATGACAATATGGAACCATGGCCAGACCAGTGGGCTTTCATGTCCGGACTTCGGCGCCTTGCCACAGCGCATTTGGCCGAGATCGTGGAGGACGCCGATCGGAAAGGGCTTGTTGTCGGTCTTCGGCTGCCGGCTGAGGATGACGATCCGGAGCCATGGACCCTACCGCCCTCCCGGCGCCGGCCACAATCCCAGATCATCGGCGCGCTGCCCGATCGTATAGATGCCGTCATCGCCGATCAGATATATATTGAGCGCGAGGGCATTCCACCGGCTCTTGTCAACCGGATCATACGACTTGCCGCATTCCAGAATCCGGCCTTTTTCGCCGCTCAGGCGATGCGGCGTTCCACTTACGGAACGCCTCGCGTCATCGCATGCGCCGAACTGTTCTCAAAGCATATCGCGTTACCGCGCGGCAATCTTGAAGCTCTGAGGAACCTGCTACAGGAACTCAGGATCGACTTCGAAATTCGGGACGAACGCGTGGTCGGACAGGTTGTCAGAACCAGCTTTCTCGGAAAACTGACGGCGGAACAGCTCTCCGCCCGGACCGCATTGCTGGCCAATGACACCGGTGTGCTCTCCGCGACCACCGCATTTGGCAAGACTGTGGTCGCGGCATCGCTGGTTGCCGCGAGAGCCCGCAGCACGCTTGTTCTCGTACATCGCCGCCAGCTTCTTGACCAATGGAAAGCCCGACTCAATACATTCCTTGATTTACCGACAACCAGCATCGGACAGGTCGGTGGCGGCAAACGCAAACCCACAGGCATCGTCGATATCGCGATCATCCAGAGTTTGGTGCGCGCGGACACAGTGGACGATATCGTCGCCGATTACGGGCAGGTCATCGTCGATGAATGCCATCATCTGTCCGCGGTCAGCTTTGAAAGGGTCGCGCGCCGGGCCAAGGCGCGTTATTTCCTGGGCCTTTCAGCAACGGTGACGCGCCGCGACGGTCACCACCCAATCGTGTTCATGCAGTGCGGTCCGGTGCGCTTCCGCGCGAATGCGAAAGCCCAGGCAATGAAACGTCCATTCCTGCATCGGGCGCTGTTAAGGAAGACGGAATTTCAGTTCCCTGCCGAAACCAGTGACGAACGACCCCCGATCCATGCGATTTACAGCGCCCTGGCGACCGACGAGACCCGTAACGATCTGATTTTCGATGATATCCTTTCGACACTTGAGGCGGGCCGCTCACCTCTTGTTCTGACGGCGCGTATAGACCACGCGCAATATTTCAGTGATCGGCTCTCACGCTTCGCGAAAAACGTGCTTTTTCTCCGAGGCGGAATGGGAGCGAAGCAATTCCGCGGCGTCATGGAACGCCTTGAAACCATACCCGATACAGAGGAACGGGTGCTTGTTGCGACAGGCCGGTATATCGGCGAGGGATTTGACGACGCGCGCCTCGACACGCTGTTTCTCGCGATGCCGGTCGCGTGGCGGGAAACACTCGCGCAATACGTTGGACGTCTGCATCGGCTGTATCCGGAGAAGCGCGAGGTGCTGGTTTTCGACTATGTAGATGACGCCGTTCCCACTCTCAGGCGCATGGCGGAGAAGCGCGTCAGCGGCTATCGGAATCTTGGCTACTCGGTCGTAGACACCGCGATGGCCGACATGTCGGAAAGTTCCGGAAATCGATGGAATTGACGAAATATCCACTCCCTCGTTATGGGATGCCCAACGCACCGTGTCGCGTCCCGCAAAGCCATCGATATCAGGCCCGGACGGTCATGATCGGACTGGACGCCATCACCGGCATTCGCGGGCGGGCACCCACTGACCGGAACCGGAAGCGGGGGCGGTCTCCTCTCGCCCACATCACCGCGTCGCGTTTTCCGAAGGTTGTTGGATCCAGTCCGCTGAGGACAGCCCGGTCGTCCGTTGTGTCGGGGGAAATCAGGCCCCAGGCCACCGTGGAGCTGACAATGTCGCGGAAATGGGCGGGACGCCGTCAAATCAACATGCCGAGATACAGTCTCTGAAAACGACCCGTATGCCTGTTGACGGCTCAGTCGACCGCCCTGAAAAATCGATCCGGGCGCCAGGTCCAGAAATAAAGCAAGGACCGACCGGCGGAACTGAACATGATTCGGTCGGCGCGGCCAATGAGATTTTCGAACGGCACGAAACCCACGCCTCCGGGCTGGCGGACGCGGCTATCCGTGGAATTGTCCCGGTTGTCGCCCACAAAAAAGTAGTGGCCGTCAGGAACCGTGAAGATTCCCGTGTCATCGATCGAGGATGCATGGCCTATGTTCAGCACCGAGTGCGAGACGCCGTTGGGAAGCTGTTCGACCGCTTTTTCCTTAACGCAGACCCCACCGGGGGCGACGGGCCGGTTGACGCAGTTCGGAGTACCGCCGAGCGGCCCCTGCCGTTCCATTATCTCCTCAAATACGCCGTTCGCGGACTGGCGCGCTTCCTGACCGTTGATGAAAAGCACGCCTTCCTTCATCTGGATCCTGTCACCAGGCAGTCCCACTATACGTTTGATAAAGTCAGCGCCGCCTACAGGATGGCGAAACACGGCAACGTCGCCTAACTGGGGCTCACGCCCAAATATCCTTCCCGAAAACGGGCACATTGAGAAAGGACAGGAATGGCGGGAGTAGCCATAGGCCATCTTGTTTACGAACAGAAAGTCACCGATCAGCAATGTATCCTTCATTGAGCCGGAGGGTATCCAGAAAGGCTGGAAGAGCAGTGTGCGGAACACACCGGCGATCAGTAACGCGTAAACGATCGTTTTGACGGTTTCGAGAACACCGTCCATAAATGAATTCTTGTCTGACATATGATCGTCAATCCGTATGGCTTCGGGCTGTCTGACGACCTCACCCAAGGCTGTCAAGTGAAAGGACGACGGCATCTCCGGAGGCGGGCATATCCCGTCGCCGGAAACCGTCAGGGATGTCCACCGGGGCCTTTCATCCTATCGCCAGCCGCTCCGGTAGGGCCTCGATCACGACGAATGCCTGCGCCCAAGGATAGTCGTCCGTCAACGAAACATGGATCACCGCCTCGTGGCCCGCGGGTGTCATCCGCTCCAAACGCCTTTTTGCCCAACCGGTGACCTCAATACTCGGCTTGCCGGTTGAAAGGCTGGTAACTCCCATATCCTTCCACGCCACGCCCATGCGCAGTCCGGTACCGAGCGCTTTGGAACAGGCCTCCTTCGCCGCCCAGCGTTTGGCGTAGGTTCCCGCCACATCGCGGCGGCGCTCCGCTTTCATTCTTTCCGCGTGCGTGAACACCCGATCGCGGAAGCGGTCGCCGAATCGTTCCAGCGTACGCTCTATACGTTCTATGTTGGTAAGATCCGTGCCGATTCCAAGAATCATCCGAACTCCTTTTCCGACGAACCTATCCGCACTTTCCGAGCTAAGGTAATGTAGGTTCCACCATAGCGCCGATGTTCACAAAGCGCGAATTCCGGCGGTAAGGTCTGCGGAACGCAATCCTCCCAAACGACGATCGCATCCGATGCCAGCCAACCGCCTTCAAGCGCGGAACGAAGAGACAGGCGACCGAGGTCTCCGCCGTAGGGTGGATCGAGAAACACAAGCCCAAAAGGCTCCGTGAGGCAAATTCCAAGCTTGGTGGCGTCCCGGCGATATCGCGTGACCATGTCACTTACGCCCATCAGCGATACATTCTTTTGAATGATGGAATACGCTCTCGTCCCGCGCTCTACAAACGCAACATGCGCCGCTCCTCGCGACAGCGCTTCCAAGCCCAGGGCACCGGTACCCGCAAACAGGTCAAGTACGCGGGAGCGGGTCACAACGTCGCCATATTTGCCGCCAGCCAGGACGTTAAACAGACTCTCCCGCACCCGATCGGATGTCGGACGCAACTGATCCGGAGAATCGGTCGTCGCGACTGCCGAGAGCCGCAATCCCCGTCTTGATCCGGCCACTATGCGCATCTAGAGCGTCAACGGCTGAATCGCGCACGGGTTACCGCGGAAATAATTCCGTCAGTCAATAATATAGCCATAAGTCGCAAAAGACCGCGCCATGCGGCAGGGGGGCGGATGGTCCAGATTTTGACAGCCGGCTCATCTGACCGGTCGCACTGGCGGGAAACGACCGGGAATCGCCATCTTGCCAGCCAGGCGGGGAGAGAAAACAGCGACACGGGCACGCGTCAGAATCCGGGCCACACCCTCCATCCCAATACTATCGCGTTTGGGTCCGAGACATTGCGGCCAACCCCGAAAACGCCCGAACAACCCGAGAGAACAACGAGAATCTCCACCCATTCCGAATTTGAATGAAACACGACAAGACTACCGGGCCTCTCCCATACCTCCCATTCCTAAAACCAGCGTTTCGGGAACACGCGGCGGCGGTCCAAACGCCCCACCACATTCCGCGAATCGTACCCGTTTACCCTGTCTGGAAACCCGTGTTCCGATGCAAATCCCGAAAAGGTTCCGGGAACGGCCTCTCATGCTTGCCAGTTAGACCCGCGTCTCCACCATGGACCGGAACCCGTCGAGCCGAAAGCCCCTGACGCACGGCCCACCATAAATGACGCTCCTTCACGTACATGTTTCAGAAATCGCCTGAGCCACAATAGGCAAAGTATCGTCGTTCAACCCGGCAATGTTCATGCGACTGTCTCCTATCATGTAGACACCGTGACGCTCACGCATTCGTTCAACCCGCTCCGGCGAGACTCCCAGACGACTGAACATCCCGCGGTGTTCGGCGATGAAGCCGAAACGGTTGGAGCCGGTGACGCGCTGCAGTTCACTAGCGAGCCGCTCCCGCAGACCAAGCATGCAAAGGCGCATCTCCTCCAGTTCCGACATCCACTCGGCCCGAAGACCGCTATCGACCAGAATCTCCGTCACTATCCGGGCGCCATGGTCCGGAGGAAAGGAGAAATTCTGGCGGTTGAGATGATTGAGGGCCGCCTGAACGCCTGAACGCCTGTCCGCTCTCGGAGCGACCCCGATCAGAAGTCCGGTCCGTTCCCTGTAAATGCCGAAGTTCTTGGAACAGCTCGCGGCGACAAGCGCCTCGGAACACGAGCGCACGACGGTCCGGAGGCCGACCGCATCCTCCTCGACCCCGTCCCCGAATCCCTGATACGCGATATCGATCATCGGCGTCGCGCCAATCGTGGCGATATGGTCGGCGACAGCCTGCCACTCGGCGGGCTTGAGATCGGCTCCGGTCGGGTTATGGCAGCATCCATGCAGCAAAACGACATCCCCGGCCCCGAGCGCGGCAAGATCTTCCATCATACCCGGAAAATCCACTGAACGCGTGTCGCCGTCAAAATAGCGGTATTCCCGCATCTTCATCCCCAGATGACGCAGAATTGACACATGGTTGGGCCAGGTCGGGTTCGAAACCCATACGGTGGCACCGGGATTTTCCACACGAACGAGCTCAAACGCCTGGCGCACGGCTCCGGTCCCACCCGGCGTGGCGGCGGCCGCGACCCGCAGCGGATCCACGGCATCTCCCAGAACCAGAGACCGCATGGCTTCGGCAAAGGCCGGATCGCCGGCCAGGCCCGTATAGACCTTGGTTTCCTGCCGTTCCCAAAGTTTCCGCTCAGCGGTCTTGACGGCGCGCATGACCGGCGTGACGCCCTCGGCGTTCCGATAGACTCCAACCCCCAGATCGATCTTGTGCTCGCGGGGATCGGAACGGAACAGGTTCATCACCTCCAGGATCCTGTCCTTGGGCCGCTCGTTTATGCGATCAAGCATGGCTTACGCTCCCGTCTCAATCTCGAGGTCACCGTTCATGCCCCACTCGCTCCATGATCCATCGTACAGAGAATGTCGCCTGTGACCCAGGATCTCCAGCGCCAGGCTAACGATCGCCGCGGTCACGCCGGAGCCGCAGGTGGTGATCACCGGTCGGCCCAGATCAACATTGGCTGCGTCGAATACGCTCCGAAGCGCGTCAGGCTCCTTCATTGTCCCGTCCGGATTGAGAAGCGTCGCGTAATGCACGTTCTTCGATCCGGGGATATGTCCCGAGCGCAGGCCTTGCCGTTGCTCCGGCTCGGCACCGCTGAAACGCGCTGGAGAACGGGCATCGAGGATTTCATGATCGCTGAGTTTAGACGCGGCCGCCACCTGGGTGGCATCCTTGACCAGGTGGTTCAGGCGACTGACCGTTACGTGACGGTCGCGGGCCATCGGCGGCAGATCCTCGGTCGCGCGCTTCTCGGCCGTCCATTTTGGCAGACCTCCGTCAAGAACCGCGACGTCAGACTTGCCCATGAGCCGGAAAAGCCACCAGACGCGGGCCGCCGAGAACAGTCCGACGCTGTCGTAGACCACGACCTGATGCCCGTCCCCCACACCCATCGCCCGCACGCATGATATGAACCTTTCCGGCGGCGGTGCCATATGCGGAAGGTTTGAATCCGGATCACTGACACGATCGATGTCAAAAAAGCGCGCGCCGGGGATGTGCGCCCGGTCGTATTCGGCCCGCGCGTTCCGCCCCGAATCAGGCATGTGCCAGGACGCGTCCAAAATCCGCATATCGGGGTTTTCCAGATGTGCGGCAAGCCACTCAGTGGAAACCAATGTGCCTGGATTGTCATTCGCCATTTTTGCCTCATGGACTTTCCAGAACATGCCTACAGAGGCGGTGCCCCCGAGACAAGGGCATCATGGTGGACCGGAGTTACCACCGCCGGCGCAGGTCGCATACGGACCCTAGCCGCCCGGGCGCATCGAAACTCTTCATGTCAATGACCGGACCTACGGCTGAACAGGTCCGCAAAGCGCTGGCGCGCCTGTGGCAATGGTCTTTCCCCCAAGGATCCGGCCAGTCGATGCACGAGAAAGTAGCCGGTGGTCCTGAGCCCCTCCGCGATTTCGGTTGGCGTTCCGCCTGTCGGGGCGAGCATACACGGGGGTAGTGGCAGAAGACGGTCTTTCCAGTCCCCCGCGCCGGAAACGCTGACCGCCCGACCCGATCGAGGAGACACGTAAGCCAGCATATCGCGCGCGCCGGTCACGGCACATTCGGAAAGATCAAGACCGAAGCCCATCTCCTCAAGCAACGCGAGTTCCCAACGCAGATAGACGAGCGGCCAGAGATCGGTCTCGCCAATCATGTCGAGAAGGGTGACGGTATGTTCATAGAGCTTGGGTTGAGGTTCCCGTTCAGGCAAGGCGAATGACAGAAGCGCCGTTACCGCATTCAGCGCCGCCAGTTCCAGCCGTCCACTCAGGACTACGGGATACCGGCTTTTGATCGGCTCGACAGTGAATGTGCCCAGATGCTCGTCAAGCCGCGATCGCCAGGTCACGTCAACCAGGGTTCCGGGTTGCAGCCCCGGAGCCGACACACGCCTGAACGCGCCGCGCACGAGCCCGGCATGGCGACCGTGCGCCCGCGTGAATATCTCCGCGATCGCCGATGTTTCGCCGTGACGACGACTTTTCAGGACGGTTCCCGTATCCTGCCATTCCATTGCGCGTACCTAGCTATCGAGGCCGGGTTCCCGCAGCAGATGCCGTCCCCCGCGGTCCTCCACCTCGATCACCCAAAGGTCAGGATCGTGCCTACGCTGATGCGCGATCGCCGCGTCGACATCGGATTCGGCACCCTCCGCCAGCACGACCCAGGTGCGCTGGCCAGTGATCAGATCGACACTCCGCTGGTATACACAGGCGGATCCGTCCATCGGGTTCTGCTTCACCAGAACGGCGCCGGCCGTAGAATCGCCTCTGGCGGTCACGAATCCGGGAATGGCCGCCTGGCCGAGACGCGCGAGATAGGCCTGCACCCATAACCCTGCCGTCACGCGCGGCATGACACCATTCCCGATCGCGGAGCGCGCTCGAGGCCGCCCGGAGCGCCGCGCCATGCAGCCCGACGGTAAGGGCTCATTGAACCCGGCGCGAATCGCATCGCTCCAGTCCGATGGCTGCGAACCGTTCCGCCTCGGTCATCCAGCCGGCGCGCACCTTTACCCGTATAAAGAGATGGACCCTTCGGCCAAGCATGTCTTCCAGAGCCCGCCGCGCGGCTTTGCCCACCGCCTTCGCCGTCCGTCCGTCCTTGCCCACCACGATTCCCCTGTGTCCGTCCCGCGTTACGTAGACCACCTGATCGATCCTGACGGAGCCATCTTTACGCTCCTCCCATCGCTCCGTCTCCACCGTCATCTGGTAAGGCAATTCCTGATGCAGCCTGAGCGTCAGTTGCTCGCGCGTGGTCTCGGCGGCGAGCGTCCGCATGGGAATGTCCGCCACCTGTTCCTTGGGATAGAGCCAGGGACCTGCCGGAAGCTGTTCCGCCAGCCACTTGCGTAAGCCAGCCACACCACTGCCCTTGGTTGCCGATATCATGAAAGTGCGGACAAAGTCGAACCGCTCATTGAGATCCCCGGCGAGTTCTAACAGGGCTCCAGCCTTAACCCGATCGACCTTGTTGATCGCGAGCGCCAGCCGCACACCACCGATCCGGGCCGATATCTCATCCAGGATCCGGACGACTCCGTCGGTCACGCCGCGATGGGCTTCAACCATCAGCAGTACCAGATCGGAATCCGCGGCTTCGTTCCATGCGGCGGCGACCATCGCGCGGTCGAGATCGCGCCTGGGAAGAAACAGGCCCGGAGTGTCGACGAATATGATCTGTGACGCACCCTCGATGGCGATACCCCGGATACGCGCGCGGGTGGTCTGGACCTTGTGGGTAACAATCGAAATCTTGGTTCCCACCATGACGTTCAGCAAAGTTGACTTCCCGGCGTTTGGCTCCCCGATCAAGGCGACGAAACCGGCGCGGGATGTCATATTGGATGCCATGGAGTCACCTCCATGATCGACCCGTGCCTCCGGCGGAACCCCGCATCGACCGTCCCACCGAACCCGGAATTCGGCCGCCGCGTCTCCGCGGGAGGACGGGGCGGCACCATCCAGAACCGGGAACGACCCAGAGCGTCTGATCGCGGGCCGTTTCGAAAAATGCGCCGTCGGCCCGAACCGAACGGCCAATCATTCGCAAGCGTTTTCGGATGCGCAACCGTCATGATAGCCGCGGCTCGGTCAAGCGTCGCAGGAGATCCCTGGCCGCGTTCTGCTCAGCCAGCTTCTTCGAGCGCGCCTGCGCCGTCGCGGCCTGACCGGATTCCAGGGATACCCTTACCGTGAATGCCGGGGCGTGGTCCGGGCCGTCACGACTGACCAGACTGTACTCGGGACGTGAATGGCCACGGGACTGTACCCATTCCTGCAAAGCCGTCTTGGGATCCTTGGCGTCCCGTCTGGACCGTTCGATTCGATCGCCCCAAGCGGCGAGCACCACGGAACGGGCGGCGAAAAACCCCGCATCAGCGAAGACAGCGGCGATAACGGCTTCCATGGCGTCAGCGAGCGCGGCGTCCTTGCGCCGTCCACCGGACAGCATTTCCGCCCTCCCCATCCGCAACGCGTCGCCCAGTTCAAGCTGGCGGGCGACGTCGGCGCAGGTTTCCCGGCGCACGAGAGAATTGAAACGCAGCGCGAGCTCACCCTCGCTGGCGTCCTGATCGGCGGCCAGCAACTCCTCGGCCACCACAAGTCCCAACACCCGGTCGCCAAGAAACTCCAGCCGCTGGTTGCTGGGGCGGGTTGGCGAGGAAACCGACGAATGGGTCAACGCCTCGACCAAAAGATCCGGCCAAGTGAACCGGTGTCCCAAGCGCTGGCAGAATGCGGTGATTTCCGGAGATAACCCGCGCGACGCGGATCGCGGCAATCCCCTACATGGCTGATCCTGAGAGGGACCGGATTCCGATTTCACCCGATCCACCGGCTTACTCCATTGACGGGATTGCCATGGCAGTCTGACGGCGAAGACCCCGCACTGTTCGCGGAGCCAGACAAAACCACCGTATCTGACCAGGGTAACAATATCCCCTCCAGCAAACCGTTTAGTTCGGGACACCTGTATCTCAACCCGCCGATCGACTCTGTCAGAACCTTTCCGGTCCGTCGGATCCGACGCGGTCATATCCGGTGATCATACTCTCACAATGCCAGAAGCCCC
>JAPOUP010000212.1 GCA_026708635.1 Rhodobacter sp. | reverse complement strand
GGCCGGGCCAAGGACAATCGCCTCCCTGGAAACAACGGAGTTCATGGCCCCTTCCAGCTCGGGGATGACCTCGGCGGGAATGACAAGCGCTCCATGACGGTCGGCGTGAATCAATTCTCCAGGCTCCACATGCATTCCCATAACGTCAACGGGAATGCCTGTTTCAACGACATGGACGAAGCCATGGCTGACACCGATGGAGCCGGCCAGGACCGGAAAACCCGGATCAATGGCGTCGAGATCACGCATCACGCCGTTTGTCACCGCACCCAGCATTCCCAGACCTTTGTGGACCGCTACGTTGACCTCTCCCCACCAGGCACCGATGGCGCTCGGAAAGTCCACGTCCTCAATCACCGCGACGGCGGGAACGGTCCCGGTGGCCATGTAACGGTAGTATGATCGACGCCTGTCGCTAAGCGTGGCGGCGGATTCCTTAGCGGGTGCCGCACCGGAGATCATGGCCGTGCGGGCGAAGCCCACGATTGCCGGCGCACCTGGTCTGGAATGCTGCATGGTGCCGACGGTAAAGCGGTTGAAGCCACGCCGTCCCTGCGCGACCTCGATGGCGTTGCAGACGGTAGGTGTATCGATCTCTTTCAGGAGCGCGAGAAGACTTTCGGCCACTACCAGTTCAGCCATCCGGATATTACCTCGTTGGTGCGTTGCGGTTGTTCGAGAACCGGGAGATGCCCCGCTCCCTCGATTATCTCAAGACGGGAGCCCGGAACCAGATCCCGCATAAGTTCGTGTCGGGAAACCGGACAGAGTCGATCCTCTCGGCCGCACATAATCAATGTCGGAACGCGGATCCCGTGCAGCACCTGCCGCCGGTCAGGCCTGTTGCGCAGTGCCAGGGATTGGGAGATGAATGTTTCGGGGCCGAGATCGAGTGCCATCCGCATGCATAGATCGAGGATCATGCGCATATCCGGGCCATCGGCCAGATAGTTTGGCTTCATCTCGTAGCTCATCACCTCCTCCAGCCCGCCTTTCCGCACCCTCTCGATCTGCGGGAATCTTCGTGCCCGAAGTTCGGGGCTCTCATCGCACGGATTCGTGTCAAGCAGGGCGAGGCGCTCGACACGTTCCGGTGCCTGGGCCATGATTTCCATCGCTATGATGCCGCCCATGGACAATCCGGCCAATGCAAACATTTCAGGCGCATTGACCAGAATCCTCCGTGCCAGACCCTCGGTCGTATCCGCGCCGCGTAACACTGGAAGATGGAGGGTTCGGTTACCACCGAACGCGGCGATCTGCGGCGTGTAGACCCTCGCGTCACACATCATCCCGGGCAGGAGCATGAGCGACGGTGAATTCATCGGACGGACATTGACCAATTGGCATGGATCGTGCGCCGGAGCCCGGCTTCGCCGACAACGGCACCTTCGGATGGAGCGCCGATTCCGGTCGTGACCGCACATGCTTCGTCTGTCAGTGGAATCAGTGCATTGGACGCGCTTTCCATGAATGTCCGTCGCGGAAACATTGACTTTCAACCGCGTAATCGGGAACCGCTTCGCGGATCGAAAAAATACAGGTGTTCCGGATTTAACGTGATGCTTACGACATCATTCTGGTCCTTTCGTAAATGCCGGTCACCGCGGGCGATGATGCGCTGAGAGTCCCATTGCGCGGTCAGCAGTGTGCTGTCGCCGGTATTCTCGAAAGCGTAGATCGGGACGTCGATCCGGCCCTCTCCAGGCTCGGAAATCCGGATGTCATCGGCTCTCACTCCAAGAATCACCGCGTCTCGGTCATTGACGGCGACTTGTGTCAATCGGGTTCCGCCGTCCGCGACGAACTCTCCTCCGTGGATCGAGCCCGCGACCAGATTCATCGCGGGCGAGCCGATGAAACCGGCCACGAACAGATTGGCCGGATCGTTGTAGATTTCGTCCGGTGTCCCGAGCTGTTGGATGATACCGTCGCGCATCACCGCGACCCGGTCGGCCAACGTCATCGCCTCGATCTGGTCGTGGGTGACGTAAACGGTGGTGGTCGCAAGCTCGCGGCTTAGATGTTTGAGTTCGGCCCGCATAGTGACCCGTAGCTTCGCGTCCAGGTTCGAGAGGGGCTCGTCCATCAGGAACACCTTCGGTGTCCTGACAATGGCACGGGCAAGCGCGACACGCTGCCGCTGGCCGCCCGAAAGCGCCCTGGGTCTTCGGTCCAGTAAGTCCGTCAGTTCGACTTTACGGGCCGCATCCTCAACCCGGGGGCGAATCTGGTCCGCCGGGACCTGACGTACCCTTAGTGGGTAGGCGATGTTTTCGAAAATCGACATATGTGGATAGAGACCGTAGTTCTGGAAAACCATCGCCACATCACGGTCCTTGGGCAGGTCATGGTTGACCATGCGGTCGCCTATCCAAATCTCGCCCGCGGTCGGCTCCTCCAGCCCGGCGATCATTCGCATTGTGGTCGTCTTGCCGCAGCCCGAGGGACCCAGAAGGACCAGAAACTCGCGGTCCCTGATGTGCAGCGACTGGTCATCGACGCCGACGACATCTCCCCATCGCTTCGTGAGATTCCGGAGAGTTATTTCCGCCATCAGCGAACCGCGCCCATTGTCATGCCCTGCACGAAGTATTTTCGGATGACCAACGCCAGGATAAACATCGGAACCATGATAATGATGCCTGCAGCGCTTAGCAGGTTCCAGAGATCTCCCTCCTCGGCTTTGAAGAGCGCGAGGCCAATCGGTAAGGTGACCGCGTGTTTGTTAGTCAGGATCAACGCGAAGAGGAACTCGTTCCATGCGATGATGAAGCAGAATATTCCCGCGGTCAGTATACCCGGTGCCGCCATCGGCAATACGATGTTGCGTATCACCTGGAGACGCGACGAGCCGTCCACCATTGCCGCCTCTTCCGTATCCATCGGAATGCCGTCGATGAATCCCTTTATCATCCAGATCGCGAACGGCATGACTATGGCAAGGTTGACCAGAACCAATCCGACCCGTGTATCCAGAAATCCAAGATCCCGGAACATCACGAAAAATGGCAGGACAATGACAACTGCGGGAACGAACTGGGTGGCCAGAATGGCCACCAGCATCGCGGTTTCACCCCTGAGGCGGAACCTGCTGAAAGAGTAGGCCGCCATCGTCGCGACGGGAATCGCCAGTAGAACCGTGACGAGAGCGACGACCGTGGAGTTGAGCAGCTTTACGCCCAGAAAGAACGGGGCTTCGAATACCGTGCCGAAATTTCCAAGGGTGGGCGTGAAGAACAGTTTCAGTTGGTATACATCGACATGGGTCTTGAACGCCGCGAGGAATATCCAGGCGATCGGTACCAGCATCACGAACGCCGCAAAAAGGATCAGGACGATTCGCACAAGGGATCCGATCCGGGATTTCCGTCCGGCGCTCATGGATCACGGTCCTTTCGGAACACGAGTCTGGCATAGGCGTAGGTAAGGAAGACCATCGGAATCACCATGAGCCAGGCGACGGAAGCCGCGAAGCCGACCTGACCGTATTTCATGCCATTGAAATATATGTAGTGCGACAGTGTTTGGGTCGCGGTACCCGGGCCACCGTTCGTCAACATGAAAATCTGGTCGAAGGTCTTCAGCGAGAAAATCGATTTCAGGATGACCGCGACCGCGAGCACCGGTGCGAGCTGCGGCAGCGTCACGTCACGGAAAACTCGCCAGGGGCCGGCGCCGTCGACCTCGGCGGCTTCCAGTGTCTCCCGCGGTACGCTCACCAGACCGCCTATGAGGACGAGCGTGAGAAAAGGGATCCAGCCCCAGACGTCCGCCATGACGCATACGGCGAAGGCTAGAATAGGGTCGGCCAGCCAACTCACCTGAGCCAATGGTGGGATTAGGGCCCCGAAGAACGCGTCGAAAAGGCCGAATTCCGGGTTGAACATGAACCGGAACGAAACGCCGATAAGGGCGGGGCTCATGGCGAACGGCAGGATCAGCAGCGTCTGAACGCCTGACCGCAGCCGTCCACCGGGCGCGAGCAGTATCGCCAGTCCAAGTGCCAGAAACGTTGTGAGGCCGACGGTCAGGAGTGTGTAGATCCCCGTTACCCACACGGAGTTCCAGAACGCCGGCTCTTCCAGAAGGGCCCAGACGTAATTATCCCATCCGAGATACTGCTTGAGGGAATCAGGACGGTTAAGGCGTCCTACAGTGAACGAGAGCCTGGCCGACTCCGCGAGTGGCCAGATTGCGGTAACGAGGACCACCAGTACCGCCGGGGCGACCAGCACATATTTGAGGACGTTGTCTCGCACCTGGGAATGGTCGGGGGAGGAAGGGCAGGGCGGGTTGCAAGCCCGCCCCGCAATCGTTTTCTACTGGATTCGACCGGCGCGGCGCAGCACCTTTTCGGCGCGTTCGGCGGCATCCATCATCAGCTTCCGCGTTTCCCCGCCAGCCGCGGCCTCGGCGATCGCCGCCGAAAGGATGTCCCCAACCTCCGGCCACTCAGGGATCTGGGGCATTATGTCGGATTCCCTCAGTGAGTTCCAGGCCGCGGCCTGGATTCCGTCGTTGGCGGCGTTCACTTCCGGATCGGTCAGGCTCGATATGTGCGTGACGACATTATTGACGATAGCCTTTCCACCGACTTCGCGCTCAATTGCGTTGGCCCTGTCCAGCTTGGGATTAGAAAGCCATTTGAGGAACTCCCAGGCGGCGTCCTTGTTCGCGGAATATTCCGAGATCGAGAAGGGCATGGAAATGGCGTAGGTTTTCACGGTGCCATTGTATGCGGGCATTCCGGTAAAGGCCACCTGATCCTTTGTCAGTGTTGAGCTTTCCGGATTATGGAAGCCCGAATACGCCCACCACCAGACCGGGATCATGGCGGAGTTTCCCTGCATGAAAGACTGACGCGCGTCCTGTTCGACGAAGGCTAGGGAATTCGGATTGGTGATCCGATGGACCGTATGGAGGGCGATGTAATCTTCCGTCGCCCGCAGCGCTTCTTCGGCCGTCCAGGCCGGTGTCCAGTCGTCATTGAATATATCGGCTCCGGCCGCCCAGAGAAAATTGATCCATATGAACAGGTTCTGGCGGTTTCCATCATTGTTGTAGTAAAGTGCCAGCGGCGCGACATCGGGATGGGAGACCTTGAGTTCCTTGCCGATCTCGATGACTTCTTCCCAGCTGCTCGGCGGCTCCGCGACCAGATCCTTCCGGTAGAAAAGCAGCTGCGGGTGCGCACGGAGAGGAAATCCCAGCGTTTCGCCTTCGAATTGTGCGGATCGCGCGAAGGCAGCCGGATAGCGGTCCATCGAGATGCCGTCACGGGCCATGAGATCATCTATCCTCATCAGCCAGTGCGCGTTTGGCGGCCCCCAACTATCCAGGTAGTTGACCACGTCAAACGTACCGTTCGCCGCGATGCCTTCGGCATTGATTTTTTCCTGCAAAGATCCGAACGGGATGAAGGTCCACTCTGTCTCAATGCCGGTCAGTTCCGTGAACTCGCCGTCACGGAGCATCAGCCCGTCGAACTGCGGCGTGACAACGCTGAGGATGTTCAGCTTAGTTCCAGCATAGGGTTTGCCGGGCAGTAAGTTGTAGGGGATGTCCTCCGCCGAGATTATGGCCGGTGTAGCGAGCACGCTAGCGGCCGTCAGTGCCGCCGTAATCAAAGTACGTCTTTTCATTTGTGCGTCCTCCCGGAAAATTGCTTTACGGAAATAATCATATCCGCGCGTGAATGCGCATGCAAGATCTCCAGTTCCTCGAACGCAATCGTCTACCATGGTCCACTTTCCGCAATGTATCGACTCTATTTCCGGGCCGGGCTTTGGAGCGTTGGCGTTGATCGGGTCCACGATCCACTCCAGATCACAAGCAACTCGCCGATCCCCTTTTCCAGCGGGCGGCGATACCCGCAGTGTAGAGTCGATCCGGCGGAATTCGTAACGCGGCATTTGAGAGCGCGGCATCGCTTGCGCAACGACGCGACCTTCGAGAGATTGCGAACCTACATGCCCGCGCAACTGGGGAGCATAACGAGCCGCACGGTCAGATCGGGATGTAGTCGACGCTTTCACCCGCCTCTCGGGGTCCATCGCCGACCGGTCTGATCAGAAGCGCGTTCGCCTGGCCCAGCACTGTCAGAAGCCCACTGTCCTGTCGATCGAAAGGAGCGATGCCATCCCCTGATAGGCGCGCCCGCATATAATGTTCGCGCGGACCATTCGGGCCAATGCCGCGGGAGAGCGGCGCCCTGTATCGTTGCGCGGGTCCGCGTTCCAACCCTAGCATAGCGCGTATGAGCGGAAGCATGAACACATGACAGCATACCAGCGAGGACACCGGATTGCCCGGAAGGCCGATCATCGCATGACCTGCCAGACGTCCAGCCATCACGGGTTTACCGGGCCGCATGGCGATCTTCAGAAACGAGAGTTCCATACCCAGTTCTTCGGTAACCGAAGCCACTAAATCATGATCGCCGACCGACGCCCCGCCAATGGTAACGACGAGGTCCGCTCCTTCGGCGAGTTCGAACGCCGTGCGTAGGCAGGCGACGTCGTCGCGCGCGATCGGAAGAATTCTTGCCCGCGCGCCCTGGTCCTCCAGCATCGCCTTCAGTCCGAATGCGTTGGACGCGACGATCTGGTCGGGTCCGGGAGTCCCGCCGGGCATGACGAGTTCGTCTCCCGTAGAGATGAGCGCCACCGTGGGGCGCTTGGCAACGGCCACTCTGTCGACGTTCATCGAGGCCAGAAGCGCGAGGTCGGACGGCCGTAAACGACGGGGTGCCGTGATTTCAGTTCCAACCCTGAAATCCGAGCCTACCGGGCGGACATGGGTGCTGGAGTCCAGTTCGCCGCGCAATGTGACGAGATTTCCGTCGCGGGTTACGTCCTCTTGGATAACCACCCTGTCAGCACCGGCGGGCACGGGCGCACCGGTGAAGATCCGGATCGCCTCACCCGCACCGACGGTTCCGCTAAATCCATGTCCCGCCGCCGATGTGCCGATGACACGGAGCTCCGTTCTCGCGACCGCGTCCTCGCCGCGCACCGCGTAACCATCCATCGCTGACGTGCGGAAGGGTGGTTGGTCGCGGCGGGCCCGCACTGAATCCGCGAGGACGCGACCGGCCGCCGACGCGATCGGTACCGTCTCGGGCGGCATGGTGGCCGCGAGGTCCAGAATTCGGGAGAGCGCTTCAGAAACGGTAATCACTTAGCCTCGTAACGTCCTGATTCTCCGCCATCCTTAAAGGTCAGACGTATTTCGGAGATCTGCATGGACCTCTCGATGGCCTTCGCCATGTCATAGATTGTAAGAGCGGCTGTGGAGACCGCCGTAAGTGCCTCCATTTCCACACCCGTCCTGCCCGAGGTAGTCACCGTCGCCTCTATACGGATGCCGGGAAGATCGCGGTCGGGTGTGAGTTCGACCATGATCCCGTCGATAGGCAACGGATGGCACAACGGCACTAGATCGGAGGTTTTTTTCGCGCCCATGATTCCCGCCAGTCGGGCCGCGGCCAGGACGTCACCTTTTCGTATCTGACCCTCGATGATGGCGTCTAGCGTCTGACCGGACATTCTGACGCAGCCGGTTGCGGTCGCGGTGCGCGATGTCACCGGTTTGCCGGAGACGTTCACCATACGGGCATTTCCCGACGCATCGATATGTGTTAGCCGTTTCACCGGAAGGGTACCGGATCGGTGAGCAGGGTGCGTGTAGCCGCCGCCACATCGGTCTTTCGCATCAAACTTTCCCCTATCAGGAACGCGCGGGCGCCATGACCGGCCATATCTGCGAGGTCGGCGGGCGAGCTGAGTCCGGATTCCGAAATCATGAGCCGGTCCGGCGGGACCAGAGCGGATAGACGACGCGTGGTTTCGAGAGTGGTCTCGAACGTCTTGAGGTTTCGGTTGTTTATCCCGACCAGCCGCGTTCTTAGTTCCAGGCTCCGCTCAAGCTCGGTCTCGTCGTGGACCTCAGCCACGACGTCCATTCCCCATCGCAGCGCGGCGTCTTCAAGTTCCATTGCCTGATTGTCCGAAACGCCCGCCATTATGATCAGTATACAGTCCGCGCCTAGGGCTCGCGCTTCGGCGATCTGGTAGGGGTCGTACATGAAGTCCTTGCGCAGGACCGGTAGGGAAACGGCATCGCGGGCGCTTACGAGGTGGGCATCGGCACCCTGGAAAGACGGAATGTCCGTCAAAACACTTAGACACGTGGCGCCGCCGGCCTCGTAGGCATAGGCCAGCTTCGATGCGTCGAAATCCCCTCTTATCAGACCTTTCGAGGGGCTGGCCCTCTTGATTTCGGCGATCAGTCCGTAGCCGGTTCTCACGGCGTCCCGAAGGCGGTCGGCGAACCCACGTGTCGGGGTGGCGGCCGTGGCCGCCGACTCCACATCGCCAATGGGACGGGCGGCTTTGCGCTCGGCGATTTCCTCCATTTTGTAGGCCTTGATCCGATCGAGTACCGTGCCGGTCATGCCGCCCCCGACGTCACGCGCGCCAACCCGTCGACCTTGGCCTTGGCGCTTCCTGAATCTATGCTTGCCGCCGCCATCTCAACGCCATTGCGCAGGTCGCTGGCGTGGCTGGCCAGCACCAAAGCCGCGGCTGCGTTTAGGAGCACGGCATCGCGGTAAGCTCCCTTCGCTCCATCTAGTAGGGCCCTAAAGGCGATTCCGTTTTCCTCCGGCGTTCCACCGAGTATCGCCTCGAATGGATGAACCGGAAGCCCCGCGTCCTCCGGCGACATTTCGGTTTCGGTCACGTTGTCGTGAAGAACGGCCACCCATGAAGATCCGCAGATCGAGAGTTCATCGGTGCCGTCGGCTCCGTGAACCAACCACGCCCGTTCGGTTCCGAGCATCTGAAGCGTCTCGGCCATCGGTCGAATCAGATCGCGGGAGAAAGCGCCGGTGAGTTGGTATCTGACGCCCGCCGGATTGGTGAGCGGTCCGAGGATATTGAAGATCGTGCGGGTTCCCAGCTCCGCCCGGGCGGGTCCGACATGCGCCATGGCGGGATGGTGCATGGGTGCCATCATGAAGCCAATGCCGACGTCATCCAGCGCGCGTGTGACGGTCTCGGGGCCAACCATGACGTCAATGCCTACCTGTGCCAGCACGTCTGCCGCACCGGATCTGGACGATAGATTTTTATTCCCGTGCTTCGCGACCGGTACCCCCGCGCCCGCGACCACGAAGGCCGCCGCGGTCGAGATGTTCAGCGTGCCCTTGCCGTCGCCTCCGGTGCCTACGATATCGACCGCACCGGCCGGAGCGATGACGCGGTTGCACTTGGCGCGCATGATACTCGCCGCGGCCGCATATTCCCCGACGGTTTCACCACGGGTGCGAAGCGCCATCAGCAGGCCACCGATCTGACTGGGTGTGGCCTTTCCCTCGAATAGAATTCCGAAGGCCGTCTCGGCCTCGGCGCGGGTGAGCGGACGGTCCGCCGCGGCCGCGATTAATGGCTTTAGGGAATCGCTCATGCCTCCACCGGCATTAGGTCAAGAAAGTTATTCAGAAGCGCGTGCCCGTGCTCGGCCGCTATGGACTCCGGGTGGCACCGCACGCCTGAGATCGGCAGTTCCCGGTGCCGAATTCCCATTACGGTGCCGGTCTCCAGCCAGGCGGTGACCTCCAGACAGTATGGCGGACTGCGGCGTTCGACTGTCAGCGAATGGTATGTCGCGGCACCGAAGGGTGAGCGCAGGCCGGCCAATGGATCGGCGCCGGAATGCCGTATTCGCCCGACTTTGCCATGCGCGATTTTATCTGAACTGACCACTATGCCACCAAATGCCTGTCCAATGGCCTGATGGTCAAGGAAAACGCCCGGAAGAGACACGCCAGCATCCGTGGCTGCGGTAATCGTCTCAAGGCAGATGCCGGCACGGTTGGTATCGCGGGGTCCGGGGTCGGGCACGATCCCTTCCAGCCGCGGTGCGATGGCCTGTCCCACGCCCGTCGCATCATTGCGCCGCACGTCAGCCTCCGCTTCCAGTTCTCCGGGGAAATGGGCGAGATTGCAGGTGAGACTATCGTAGCTTTCAATCAGCGGTAGCATTTAACTGTCTTGTGCGGAAGACCGTGATTCCGTTCTTTCGGTCGCGACATACATGTTCAGAAGCCGGCCCGTCGGTCAAGCCGCATGCGGTAAATTCGGTATTTGCCCGCTACTGAACGGAAGAGGCGGACTTGTCCATGGGGTTCCGTGGGTACCGAAGTGGACCTTGATCAAGTCAGCGGTGAATTAACGCCAGAGCCACAATTCCGCGAATGCTGGATCGTGCATGAATGCATGCATTGGCAATGAACGTGGGCATTGTCACCGCGACCTCCTCGCAGAGGTTTCCATGATGGCGGCTATGCGATGAATGCTTCCACGTCCTCTGAACTTACGACGTGGCAGTAGATCATGTTGATGATTTCAAGTTCATGCCGATGCAATGCGTCGGTGGCTGCGGCGCAGCAATCCTCGACAACAAGCACTCCAAAGCTTTCGTCGCAGAGCGAGCGAACGGTCGAGCTCACGCACTGGTCGGTGAATATACCCGCGACGATGACGTCCTTGACGCCCATGTTGGAAAGCATCAGGCGCAGGCTGGTGCCGGTCAGTGCGCTGTCCGTTGTCTTTTCGACCACGATCTCGTCGCCAATCGGCTCCAGTTCAGGAACGATCTGACTGTCGTCGCGGCCTTTGGGCAATAGCAGGTAATTGAAACCGGGTTTCTTCTGACTCAGGGACCGGTCGCGTCCATCGTCCTTTTGGCACGCGATGCGCGCGAACATGACTTCTATGCCCTTGCTGCGTGACCAAGCCATCAAATTCGCCGTGTTGGGGATGACGACATCGTTCATGCGATCGAAGAAAGGTTGCCAGCGGCGCGCCTCATTAGGATCATCCGGCGTCTCAAGGTAAGTGTTCTGGATGTCGATCACCAGGAGCGCCGTGGTCTCAGGATCCAATGTGATGTCGTCCGGCTCTTCCGCGTTTTCGTAGTAGAAACTACGATAGGCTGTTTTCCAATTCATACCAGATGCCTATCCAGCCATTCCCGACCCAACCGCGCGGTCGCCGCCGCGAACCCCTGGGCGAGTTCCTGCGGCTCAGGCGCTTCGATATGGCTGCCGATCCAGGCCAGCAAAGCCATGCGTCGCAGCATTACGAATGTGTCGATCTCTACCCTATCAGCCTCATCCAGCGGGCGCACTGACTCGTACCCCCTGAGCCATGCCGCCTTGAAATCGGGAACGCGCGGATCGTCCTCTATGAAGCTAATGGCGGCGGCGAAATCATACATCAACCAGCCGTAACCACAGTCGTCGAAATCGATAAGGCGGGTAATGCCGCCATCCACCAACAGGTTGGCGAGCCGCATATCGGCGTGGATAAGGTTGTAACGCCCCGGGGCCTTTCCGTAAGCGTCAAGACGGGCGCGGATGGTTGTCTCGACCCGTTTGAGAACGGCCTTCACATCTGGGGTCACCTCCGGCGCGTCGCGCCAGTTGCCCCATGTGGGAGAGTCGCCGAATACCGCGTCAATATCCCAGGTCAGGCGCTCGAACGGGTTCGGTTTGCTCCACGATATCGCGTGATTGTGGCAGCGGGCCGCTATCGCGCCAAGCTCATGGTAGCCAGCCCTCATGTCACCGCTTTCGTCCGGAGCGTCGCCTTCCACGAAGTGAAACAGAACCATGAACCGCGGATCGGCTAAACCTGGGGCTTTTGCCTCCTGAATGGGCGATCCATCTTTGCCGAAGTGATAGCCGGGCGTCTTGACCGCTTCCTCGGCGCCAAGTGCGTCCAGCCAGGCCAACTCGCATTCGATGGCCCGGCGTGTGTGATAGTTTTCACGGTGCACACGTAGGATCGAACGATATCCGCCCGACGCTTCCACCAGATATGTCGCATTCTCCGAAACATTGATCAGACGCGCCGAGGCACCATGTGGCAATTCCCAAAGAGCGAGCGCGTCGTTCGCCAGCCCATGCAGATGTCCCAGCAATTCCTCGAGCGGCATTTCCGATCCGGCCATTGTTCGCTCCCTCTCAGATCTACTCGATGGCTTCCAGCGATTCCGGGATTATCTGGCCGCCATCCACCGCAATCTGCTGGCCGGTGTTATAGCCCGCTTCCTCCGAGGCGAAGAACAGGGCGGCATTGCCAATGTCCTCCACATCACCGAGACGCTTGAGTGGAATCGAGGCGGCCATGGTGTCAATATACTCCTGCCCGAGATCCTGGAGGCCCTCGG
>JAPOUP010000035.1 GCA_026708635.1 Rhodobacter sp. | reverse complement strand
GGCGAACGACTTAGGCACCTCTCCTTCGAGCGTCCGGTCTCGGGATAGGCACGCCCTCGGCTTCACCGGGTACCGGCAAGACGGTCAGCAAGCAGCGCGTTCACCTGTTTCCGCGCCTCGACATGAGCGATATGGCCGGTACCGGCAAGCTCTACCAGAGTCCCCAGCGTCCTGATCCTATCTCGATGCGGGCTCGTTATATGGTCCTCGGCTCCCCAAATCACCGTAATGTCAAGACCGCTTTCGGCCACATCCGGCAGCGCACCGTAGAGTTCGGCCTCCATCGTCGGAAGCCGGTTCGCTATCCTCGCAAGTGCGGCGCGCGCTCCGTGGCGCTCCAAGTGCCCGAACGCGGTATCGACGAACGCCTGCGCGACCACTCCCTTCCTCGCCACAAGCCCTTCGAGGAACATGCGCATCTCGTGACGATCACTGATGCCGGAATACTTCACAAGGGCTTCATAGTCGAAATCCCGACCGAGCCCCATCGGAGCCAGCAGCACAAGACCGCGAAAACGTTGCGGCGCCCGCGCGGCGAGCCTGAGCGCGAGGCCGCCTCCAAGCGAGTGTCCGACAAGCCAGGCGGGCGGTCCCTCGCCGAAATCCGCCATAAGGCGGGAGGCCATATCCTCAAGGGAACCGTCGCCCAGATCGCCTATGGCATTTCCGTGACCCGGAAGATCGGGAGTGACCGCGTCGATTCCCCCTATCGCGGGCGCCGTTCCGGTCCAGGTAAGCCGGTCGGCACCGAATCCGTGCAGGAATATCGTGCGCGTCATGCCTCAATGACGGCCAGGACGGCACCGACGGCCACGATCTCATCCTCCTCCACAAACACTTCCACAACGGTACCTGATGCGGGGGCTTCGAGGTCCATCGTGACTTTGGGAGTTGTAATGGTGATTATCTCCTCTCCCTCGGAGACTCGGTCACCCACCTCCTTGAGCAAGGCGTCAATCTGCGCTTCGGTGATCTCATTGCCGAGTTCCGGCATCTTCAGTTCCACACGCGCCATCACGTCATCTCCTACAGCCCGGACCTGGCGAGAGCCAGGTCATCCCATCGCCTGGCACCTTTCCGGCTATGTCCGGTATCACCCATCAGGTCTGTCAGGATGACATCCTCGATGTCGGGGGACTGCGGAAAGTAACCGTATTCCAGATCCGCCCCCGGCACTATCCAGTTCGGGCTTCCAAGCGTGCGGGGTGGGACCTTGAGCGCATCAAAGGCGAAGCGCGTGATGTTGGACGACAGCGTCATCGTGAAACCGCCTCGTTCGCACGCCTCGGAAACCAGCAGCAGCCGTCCGGTTTTCGAAACGGAGTCCAGAACCGGGCCGTAATCGAAAGGGACGAGCGACCGGGCGTCGATGACCTCGAGCGAGACACCGCGTGTTTCGAGCGACCTCGCGGCCTCAAGCGCGGGATAAAGCGCCGGCCCGACGGTCAGCACCGTTACATCGCCGCCGACGCGCTTGATGTCCGGCGCGCCGATAGGGATCCTGTAATCACCGTTCGGCACCGCGTCCCGGAACAGCTCGACCTGATCGTAGAGCCGCTGGCTCTCGAAAACGATGACGGGATCGTCCGACGCCAGGGCCGACGCCATGAGGCCCTTCGCGTCGTAGGGTGTGGCGGGATAGATGACCTTGAGCCCCGGAACATGCGCCGCCAGCCCCGACCAGTCCTGGGAATGCTGGGCGCCGTACCTGGAGCCGACCGAGCATCTGACAACGACCGGGACGCTAAGCGATCCGTTCGACATGGCCCGCCATTTGGCGAGTTGGTTAAACAGTTCGTCTCCCGCCCGCCCGATGAAATCGGCATACATGAGTTCGATCACGGGGCGGCCGCCCTCCATCGAGGCTCCGACCGCGGTGGCCACTATGGCGGCCTCGGAAATCGGCGCGTTGAAGACCCGGTCATGCGGAAAGAGTTCCGAAAGACCCCGATAGACGCCGAACGCACCGCCCCATTCCCGGCATTCCTCACCGTAGATCATGATACGTGGGTCGGACAGCAAGGCGCTCAGGACCGCCTCGAACAGACCGTCGCGGAGGGTAATTGCCCTCAGCGGCGAAAGCGGCTCGCCATCGGCATCCCTTCCGCCGCGGGACTTTTTGGCGTTCTGCCGGATACGAGCCACCTTCCCGGGATCCGCCAGGGGTTCCGGGGGGCCGCCATCGGGAGGCGTCTCGCTGTCGGCGAACATTTTCCCGCCGACGCGGGCGCCGTCGTCTCCGAGGCGGACAGGCGGCGCGGCTTCGGGATCGGCGGCGGCCGCGAACACCGCCTTCATGCGCGTGTCGACCTCCGTCTGGATCGCGTCCGCCGCGGCGCCGTCGAGAATACCTTCCGTAACCAGGGAATCGCGATAGGACCGGATCGGATCGATCGCGTCCCATGCCGCGATTTCGTCCTTTGTGCGATACGCGTTGACGTCCGTCGTCGAATGCCCGGAAAACCGGTAGCATTCCACGTCGAGAATGGCGGGGCCCCTGCCGTCCAGCAACAGCCGGCGCTTGCGCTGGACGGCATCCGCGACCGCAAGAGGGTTCGTGCCGTCAACCGTCTCCGCATGACAGGCATCATCGCGCAGCCCGGCGCCGATCCGCGCAAGACGGTCCCACGCCATGGTTTCGCCGCCGGTCTGTCCGCCCATGGCGTAGAAGTTGTTGGTGAAGAAAAAAAGAACTGGCAGGAAGCCACGGCTCTCCCAGAGCCGTTCGAACTGCGCCATGCCCGCGAAGTTGAGGGCCTCCCAAACCGGGCCGCAGCCCGTCGACCCATCGCCGGTCATGGAGACCGCGATGCTATCGCGGCCCTGGGACTTCATCCAGAGTCCCGCTCCCGTCGCGATACCCGCCGACGCTCCGACAATGGCGTTGTTGGGATACGCGCCGAATGGCGTGAAGAAGGCATGCATGCTGCCTCCCATGCCACCGTTGAAGCCGGTCTCGCGCATGAATATCTCGGAAAGAAGGCCCATCAGCAGGAAGTTTTCCGCGAGGCCCCGCGCGTTTTCGGCCGGAAGGCGCGTTTCCACGGCCCGCAGCAGGACACCGCCTCCATGGGACTCCATGACCGTATTGAGCGCGTTGTCCCCAAGATTCTGGATGGCGGACAGCCCCTTTGCCAGGAATTCCCCGTGCGAGCGATGCGACCCGAATATATGGTCCTCGGGTGTAAGGGCCATTGCTGCGCCGACCGCGGCAGCTTCCTGTCCGATCGAAAGATGGGCGGGGCCCCTGTAGGCGTAGGCGATGTCGCCGTAGCCGCCTTTTGACTTGAGGCTCGCGATGCCGTTTTCAAACGCCCGGATAACCGTCATCTGGCGCAGTGCCTCGATCAATGCGCCAGGCCCGCGCATCCGGCGCTCCTCCGTGACGGAGCGCGAGTAGCCGTGGACCGGAATCCGTGACGGCGCGAGTTCGGTTGGGGCGCGGGTTACGGCAGGATCGATGTGGATGGATTTAGGCAAGGGGTCTCCCCTTCGCGTCGACGAATCGCCGAATGTTTGGCTTTCGCTCTTCTATGGTGCGGCGGCGCGGCCCGATAGAGACACCGCTCTCCTTCGGATGCGCCATTGGGCGGTCCGCTCCGGCGGCCACGTTCCAGCGCCTCCGCCGCGGATCGGTCAAATTTCCATCCTCGACGGAACTGAGGGTCATGGTTCGGTCGTTGGAATGAGCGCTCCCGCCGGAGCGGAAACCGGTTTTTGGCTCAGGTCCAACATCGCAAGCGGCTCCCCAAAACGGTTGAGCCATCCTGCCGGGAACCGCCGCGTGCGGGTAACGGCGCACCCAAGTCCCCTGCCGTCCAGCGCGATCAAACCGACGCATTGAGGTGCCTCAACCGTCCGAAGCCGACCGCCGGTCGATCAATCCGATGTTCTGCGGCCGACAAGACACCGTGCCGTCTCCCTGACCTAGCGGAATTCAAGCGCCGCTTCGGTTTCCGTTCGCCACAGCGTAAAGTCCGGCATACGATTTGAACAGTACCAATTGCCAGATGAGGTGGCGTCATCTATTCAGCTGACCGCGGGTGGGGCCAGTATGGAGAGATCCGGTGATCTATTGCGGTGGTGACGCGCTGATCGATTTCATGCCACTGGAACACGCGGACGGCTCGGTCTCGTTCAGCCCGAAACCCGGCGGTGCGGTGCTGAACGTGGCGACGGCACTGGCGCGGCTGGAGCGGGAGGTCTCTTTCGTCGGCGCGCTTTCCACCGACCTGTTCGGCGGCATGCTTCATGACCACATGGTCCGCGAGGGCATCGACACCACTAACGTCCGCCGGAGCGACGACGACAGCACCCTGGCTTTCGTTAGCCTAGCGGGCGGTGAGGCGCGCTACGCGTTCTATGACAGAACCTCGGCGAGCCGTCTCTGGACGGGCCTGACCGAACCGCTGGGTATGGCCGAAGCGCTGCACGTGGGTTCGGTCACGCTGATTGCCGATCCCGCGGCGAGCGCCTACGCGGCTCTGGCTGAGCGGGCATCGCGACACATGGTCATATCCCTGGATCCGAACTGCCGTCCGGGTCTGGTAAGCGACGGGGA
Organism: Rhodobacter sp.; assembly: GCA_026708635.1. Taxonomy (GTDB): domain Bacteria; phylum Pseudomonadota; class Alphaproteobacteria; order Rhodobacterales; family Rhodobacteraceae; genus JAPOUP01. Next base: position 7,723 of record JAPOUP010000035.1, on the reverse strand, counting down.
CGCGTATCGCGACCGCATCGCCCGAATCGCGGCCGCAAGCCACATAATCCGGCTGTCGGACGAGGATCTCGCCTTCCTCCATCCCGGGGCGAGCGAGGAGGAAGTGGTCAACGGTCTCCTTGACGGAAAGACGCGTCTGGTAATCGTATCGCGGGGAGCGGATGGCGCGTCGGCCTGGTGGCCCGGAGGCCGGCTTGATATGGCGGGACGTCAGGTGGAGGTGCGGGACAGCGTAGGCGCGGGAGATACCTTCCATGCCGGCGTACTCGCGGCCCTGTCGCGCTCCGGGCGGCTGGCGGTCGAGGCGCTTGATCGGCTGGATCGGGCATCCGTGGAGAACGCTCTCGCGTTCGGAACCGCCGCGGCCGCCCTGAACTGCATGGAATCCGGCTGTGAGCCTCCAGCCCTTGATGCCGTGCTGGAATGCCTGGGACAATGACCGGGCGCGCGGTATCGGCATGCGTCGGGACCGGCGGTCCCCGGTGCCGGAGATAGCGCCGGTCCATAGCGACGGTCCGCCGACCGAACCCTGAGCGGCGGAGATCACGCGCGCAGGAACATCGTCAGGCGGGAAACTTCTGGAGTCCGGTCACCGTGGACGGAACCCGGGTTGACCGCGATGGCGCGCCGCCGTCACCACCGCCGGGCGCGGCGCCCGTCCACCGGACGACACAGGAGTGCCGGGACCCTATCCAGGCGACATGCCGCGAAGCGCCTCCGATCGCCGTCGCAGTAGCTCAACCGTGGTCAGAAGGGCGATGGAGATCACCACAAGGATCGTGGCCACGGCGAGTATCGTCGGCGATATCTGCTCGCGTAGTCCCGTAAACATTTGCCAGGGAAGGGTTTTCTGGCTTGCCGAGCCGACAAAGAGAACCACGACGACCTCATCGAACGACGTGATGAACGCGAACAGCGCACCCGAAATCACGCCGGGGAGAATCAACGGCATCTGGACGCTGAAAAACGTCCGGACCGGGTTGGCTCCCAGGTTGGCCGCGGCACGGGTCAGCGAACGGTCGAAGCCCACAAGCGTCGCGGTAACGGTGATGATCACGAACGGTATTCCCAGAACCGCGTGTGCCAGCACGATCTTCACGTAGCCAACGAACGTCTTTTCGAGTCCCAGCGAACCTTCCATCCAGTTACCCACCTGGCTGTAGAAAAAGAACATACCGGTCGCCGAAATGATAAGCGGTACGATCATCGGCGAGATCAGGATCGCCATGATCGACCGTTTGAACGGAACGTGGCTCTGGCTCAGGCCGATCGCCGCGAGCGTCCCGAGCGAGACCGATATCGCGGTCGCGATCGGCGCGATGATCAGCGAGTTCCGGAAACTCCGCTGCCATTCATTGTTGGTGAAGAAATCGCGGTAATGCTTGAGGGAATATCCCTCAGCCTCGAACCGCAGCATTTCCGGCGTGAAGGTAAAGAAATCCTGGGCGTTGAAACTCAGCGGCAGGATCACGAGAATGGGCGCGATGAGAAAGAAAAAGACCAATCCGCAGATCAGCCGATAGGCATAGTACCAAAGTACCTGCCGTGAGGAGAGGTATGGCGGCAGGCCGTTCCGATACCCGCGGTAATGAATCCAATAGATGAACCAAACGGCGACCGCGCCCGTCGGCGTCCCGGCCATACCACCGCCCGGGCCGCCCGCGACGGTGCCCAGAACGGCGCCGACCACCGCGCCCGCGGCGATAGCGTACCCCCTGCCGCCCAAGCCAACCGCGCTCAGCAAAATAAAGGCGGTCAATACCGAGATAGCAGCCGAACCCAGCGCTATTGACAGGATATATTCCAATTCCCGCGAACCGGACAGGCCTACCGGCAGCGCCGCCACCGCGGCGACCGACCCAACAACCGTCAGGGTGAACGGCATGGAATTCCCGATGGAGCCGTCGCGTGTGTCGTCCATCGCCCTATCCCAGCTTCACGTTGTCGATGCCGACGATCCTGTCATAACACCAATACAGGATCAGCACGGCCACGAGCAGAATGGTCCCCAACGCGGCGGCGAGACCCCAGTTGAGACTGAAGGAAATATGATAGGCTATCCTGTTGGAGATAAAGACACCCTTTGTGCCGCCCACGATCTCCGGCGTGATGTAATAGCCGATGGCGAGGATGAACACGAGGATCGATCCGGCGCCTATCCCCGGCACCGACTGCGGGAAATAGACACGCCAGAACGCGGTCCAGTCGGTGGCGCCAAGGGATTTGGCCGCGCGAACGTAGGCCGGGGGGATGGTCCGCATCACGGAGTAGATCGGCAGGATCATGAACGGAAGCAGAATGTGCGTCATCGCCACGATAGTTCCGAACTGGTTGTTAATCATCACCAGTCGCGCCTCATCCGCAACGAGGCCCAACCAGACAAGCGTGTCGTTTATAACCCCCTGTTGCTGAAGCAGGACTTTCCAGGCCGATGTCCGCACCAGAAGCGACGTCCAGAATGGAAGGAGCACCATGATCAGAAGCAGGTTGGACTTGCGAAGCGGTAGATTCGCCAGAAGGTAGGCGACGGGATATGCCAGTATTATGCAGGTGACCGTAATCACGAGTGACATCCAGACGGTTCGCCCGAACAGCTTGATCAGTATCCGCTTGCTCTCGGGCTGGGCCATGGGGCCGTCGGGCGTCAGCTGCATGTCGACTGCGTTGAGGAAATAGCCGGGAGTGAGGCGTCTGGAATGGGTCTGTATGGTTTTCCAGGTATCGATCTCGCCCCAGCCTTCATGCACGTCGATGAGCCGTTCCCTGAACGGCGCGTCCTCCTCCGGATCCCATCTGCTGATCTGGCGGCCCGATTTGCGGAACAGTGACGACATGCCCGTGCGCTCGTAGTTGAGTCGCGTGCCGAGCTTTGTGTGGTTCTTCTCCCGAACCGCGACGATCATGTCGCGGGCGAGAGCGTTGAATACAGGTTCCTCCGGCAGCTCGCCCGCGGAGGCGTCCCAGTCAGCCAGCGCCGCGACCGTGAGAGGCAACGTATCGGCAACGAGATCGTTCTCGACGGAACGGAAGAGCATCTGTCCGATCGGCGTAACGAATGTGATGAGGACAAAAACGAGCAGTGGCGCGACCAGCAGCAGCGCCCGGATCTTCTGCATCCTCAGGGCGCGCGCCAGAGATCGCTTTAACGGGGTGCCGTCGGCCGCCAGCACGGGTCCGGCCCGGGTGGCGGCGGACATTTCAGGCGCCCTCAACCACAATGATGGTGCTTTCGGCACAGCGTCGGCGGATTTCGGCCACCTCCTGGTATTCCGGGTCACGGTAGGCGGCGACCGCTTCCTCGTAGCTGGGAAACTCGATGACCACATGCCGGTCACCGCTATCGCCCTCGACGACCTCACTCCTGCCGCCCCGAACGAGGAATCTGCCTCCCCTGCCCTCAAGTACCGGCGTGTCGCGGCGGACGTACTCCCGGTAGCCCTCCGGGTCGGTCAGCCTTATATGGGCGATGATGTAGCCACTGGGCATATCGTTCGGTCCGCGGTATCGGGGCGGACCGCTTCGGCCCGCCCCGAACCCATTCGCTCACTGGGCCAGCCAGGCCTGGAACTTGGCGTCGATGTCGTCCCGGTAATCCGCCCAGAACTCATAGTTGAAGAATATGGTGTTCTTGGCGTTTTCGGGATCCGTTGGCATGTGCGGCGCCATCTCGATACCAAGATCGGCATGCGTGCTGACCAGAGGTGCGGAACTCATCCGTGCCGGGCCATACGCGATCCACTTGGCCTGGTCCGCCAGGCGCTGGGTGTCGGTGGCGAACCGGAGGTAATGAAGCGCGCGCGCCTCACGCTCCGGGCTGAGACCCGCCGGAATGATCCAGCCGTCAAGATCGAAGACCTGGGCGTCCCAGAGCATGGCGACAGGCTGCTTCTGCTCCTCGATCACGGAGAACAGGCGACCGTTGTAGGTCGAGCCCATCACGACCTCGCCATCGGCCAGGAGCTGCGGCGTGTCCGCGCCGGCGTTCCACCATATGACGTCGTCCTTGATGGTATCCAGCTTGGCCAGGGCGCGGTCCTGCCCCTCTTCGGTGGCGAGAACGTCATAGAGGTCCTCCTTGGCCACACCGTCGCAGAGAAGCGCCCACTCCACGTTATTGATCGGTCGCCTTTCCAGCGCCCGCTTGCCCGGGTAGGTTTCCGTGTCGAAAACGGCGCATACGTCCGTGGGCGGCGTGTCGCCAACCATGTCGACGCGATAGCCGAATGTCGTCGAGTAGACGATGTTCGGAACATAGCACTCACTGACAATGAACGGGGCGAAATCCTCGGTGGCCGGCGTTCCGTCCGGGGCGGGTTCAAGCATCGTGTCATGATCGATGACCATCGCCAGTCCCTCGTCACAAAGGCGGATAGCGTCGGCGGCTACGGTATCGACCACGTCCCAGGTGATGTTTCCGGCCTCGTTCATCGCCCGCAGTTTCGCGACGGCTTCGGCGGAACTGTCATCATTGATGATCGTCACTCCCGTCATTTCCATGTAGGGGTCGTGATAGGCGTTTTGCTGGGACTTGGTGTACGCGCCGCCCCAGCTGACGACGGTCAGTTCGTCGACCATATCCTGGGCGGCGGCCGACCCGGCGGCCATCGCCGCGCCGGCAAGTACGATAACGGCTCTTCTCGTCTTCATGCGATTCTCTCCTTATATTTCCCCCGTGTACATATCCCTTCTTGGCTCGGGGCAGGGCCTGGATGAAGGGAATCTTGCGATCAGGCGTCCAGCGCCCGACAATCCTGAGGGTGCCAGCCGATCTTGAGTTTAGCTCCCGGCCGCAGCCTATTCTGTCCCGGCGCGTTACGGGTCTTTGCGATGAATTCATCGTTTCCCGCAACCCTTAGCCGCGTACGAAACGTATCACCCATATAGATGAACTCCATCACCTCCGCATTAACCGTATGCGCTCCAGGCGGAAGTCGGCTCAGGTCGAATTCCACCCGTTCGGGACGAATGGAAACCCGCGTGCGATCGCCCACTGCCGAGACATTCACCGGAACGGTATCGATGACCTCGCCGTCATCCAGTGTCACCTCCGCGGCACCTTCCTCGATCTTCGTTACGCTGCCGGTGAGCGTGTTGTTCTCTCCTATGAACTGCGCCACAAAGCTGTTCCGGGGGCGTTCATACAGTTCGTCCGGCGCGGCGATCTGCTGGATAACTCCGTCATTGAAGACCGCCACACGATCCGACATGGTCAACGCCTCCGTCTGGTCGTGGGTCACGTAGACCACCGTGATACCGAGCCCATCCACGATGTGCTTGATCTCGAACTGCATATGCTCGCGCAGCTGCTTGTCGAGCGCTCCAAGCGGTTCATCCATGAGCACCAGCTCGGCCTCGAACACCAGTGCGCGGGCAAGCGCGATACGCTGCTGCTGGCCGCCGGAGAGCTGCGCGGGGCGGCGTCCGCCGAACTCTCCCATCTGCACCATATCCAGCGCGCGCATAACCTTCTCTTCCCTCTCGGCCTTCGGCATCCTGCGAACATCCAGCGGAAAACTGAGGTTCTCGGCGACGGTCATATGCGGGAAGAGCGCGTAGTTCTGGAAGACCATCCCGATACCGCGCTTATGTGGCGAGATGTTATTGATACTGACACCGCCCAGACGGATATCCCCATGGGTCGCGGTCTCGAACCCCGCCAGCATCATCAGGCAAGTCGTCTTTCCGGACCCTGACGGCCCGAGCATCGTCAGGAATTCGCCTTTCGCCATGGAAAGATTCAGGTTTTTTACGACAAGCGTCTCACCGTCATAGCTTTTCTGCACGTGGTCGAATTCCACGAATGCGCTATCTATATCCGACGATACCAAGCGGTTCCTCCTGTCTGCGGCGGTCCAATACGGTCGTCTCCCACGCCGGTGCCGAAGCTCCATCCGTTAGCCAATCAGAAGTCCGGGTATCCCACAAGGGATTATTTCCACCGGGCGACCGAGAGGGTCTGGCCTGACGCCCGGAATGGCGGAACGAACCGTCCGGCTTCGGCCGATGCCTAAAGCTCAGTCCCGCCCAACGCCTCCAGCATCGCGCGTTCGCGCAGGAACGGATTGTGCCTGAGCGCTTCGCGTAAAGTGATCAGTGCCAGCGCCGTCCTACCCTGCCGATAGAGAATCAGCGCCTTGCCGCTCAGCGCACCGAAATGCCGCGGTTCGCGCGCCAGCACCTCGGCCACATCAACCAGGGAAGCGTCGTAGTCACCCCGCAGGAAGTGAACCGTTGCCCGCTGGTTCCATCCCTCCGCGTAATCCGGCCAACCGCCGATCAGGCGGTCAAGCTGCCGGATGGCACCGAGATAATCCCGGCTCCGGCGACGCACCAACGCGGCGTCAAGTACCTCCTGCGCCACCTCGTCAGGTGCGGTGAGCCAGATCCGCCATATCTCGGAGGACAGCGTATCGGCCTCCGACTGGCTCCGGGCGGAGGCAAGCTTCGCCATAAGATTCTCATAGCGATTCCCATCCGCCTGGGCAGGTAACGACGAGAACACGATGAGACAAAACACCGTGACACAGGTAACCGCAAATCCCCCAATCGATCTCATGAAGCCCAGCCTACATGGCTTTCGTGAACGCGTCCAGATACGCTTCCGGAAACTGTCGTTTGCATCTCATTTTGTCGGGATCGCGACACCTCGTCGCCGGCGTGGTGGCGGCGAGATGAATGTCAACGGGCCCTAATTGAGTGAGCCGCCGTCTCAGCAGATCCAGGCGACAAATGCCCGCTCTCACACCCTCACGCGTTGTGTCTCACACCCTCACGCGTTGTGAATGCCGTGCGCAGTGCCGAGCGGACAAATCCTTGGCGAAGCGTATCTTGTATCTTCTTGTCGAACATCTCGAAGGGACCTTCATGGGTGACGTAGATGGCCCCAATAACGGAGCCTCCTGAAACGCAAGACAACACGTCTGTGCGCTGTAACAAGCCAACCTCGTGCAATGCGCGCCGGCAGCCGAGGTGAAATGCCATGGCACGGGCCCCTCCACCGGACAAGCTAATGGCTATGGTCGGACGAGGTTCAGGTGCTGGATCTGCATCACTCGTGCTCACTCTGAAACCTGCTCGTTTTCACAATTCATCGCTGTCCGCCGAGTTTGCTTGCAGCTCAAGGTCCTTGAGTTCCGAAACAAATCAGCAAATCCCGGAGGTTCTGCCGAGAAGAGCCCATCTTCGTTCATTTTCCTGTAGTCTTCTTCCAGTGCGGACAGAGCTTTGTCTTCGGGCACGAGACGAAGTCGGCCGGCGACTGCCGTCTTGTAGTCAATTACCCCTCCAGACGATGCCTTCTCCCAAAAAAAAGAGCTGTTTGTGCGCCGCCACCCGGTTTGCGACCTCACGGTCTCTTATGGCTTCTTTCGCAATGCCACAGGTTTTTAGACACAGCAGATCATACCAGTGTCGCGCGTATCGATGGCCGCCCCGGAACGTCCCTTGATGGCAGTAGACATGTGCAGCTGTTGCCTTTTCCCAGAACGTTCTTTCCGGTCTCATTACCCTTGGCCGCGCAGTCGGGAACATCAAGTCACCAAGCGTCGGCGCAATGTCACAATGGACATCCTGGACATCGGCGGGTTCACCTGTAGACCGTGCCCCGAACTCCAAAAGTGCCGTCGCTTGAATGTAACCTGTCCCTTCATGGGAAGGCTCGTAGTCGATGTGAAGCTTGTCGTCATCTGAACGGACGCTGGCGGAGACTTGATCCCTTTCAATA